>URNU01000068.1 GCA_900549275.1 uncultured Collinsella sp.
ATCGACCGAGGACGGCAACGGCCTCTCCCCCGCCCTGACCGGTGAGGAACTCGCCCAGAGCGTCCCCGAGATCTCGGGCCTCTGCGAGCTCGACGTCGTGCAGCCCATGAACATCGACAGCACCAATATGCGCCCGAGCGACTGGATGCGCATCCGCGATGTCATCGTCGAAGGCTATGCCGATCACGACGGCTTCGTAGTCCTTCACGGCACCGACACCATGAGCTACACCGCGGCAGCACTTTCGTATCTGATCCAGGACAGCCCCAAGCCCATCGTGCTCACCGGCTCGCAAAAGCCCATGGGCAACCCCTTTACCGATGCCAAGCTCAATCTGTACCAGAGCCTGCTCTATGCGCTCGACGAGCATTCGCACGACGTCTCTATCGTGTTTGGCGGCGTCGCCATTGCCGGTACGCGCGCCCGCAAGCAGCGCACCATGAGCTTTAACGCGTTTATTAGCGTCAACTATCCGCCCATCGCCTACATCCGCAACGACCGCATCGTGCGCAATGGGCTCCACGGCACCCACCAGAATGAGAGCCCGGTTCGTTTCTACGACAGTATCGACCCGCGCGTATTTGTACTCAAGCTTACGCCCGGCGTAAACCCGGGCATCCTCGACGCCCTTGCCGATAGCTACGACGCCGTGATTCTGGAGACCTTTGGCATTGGCGGTATTCCCGAGTTTGGCGAGTCCGGCGAGTCGTTCCAAGGGGCAATTTTCCGCTGGGTCAATTCGGGTCGCACCGTCGTTATGACCACACAGGTCCCCGAGGAGGGCCTTGACCTGGGTGTTTATGAGGTCGGCCGTGCCTATGCCGATCATCGGGGCATTTTGCGCGGCGACGATATGACCACCGAGACGCTCGTGGCCAAAACCATGTGGGCACTCGGCCAGTCACGTGATGCGGCCGAGATTCAGCGCCTGTTCTACAGCCAAGTCAACCACGACCGCATCCCGATGGCGTAATTCAGTTGTCGACGGGTATCCCCTATTCGATGCCCTCGAGAAGTTCTGACACCGTCATGCCGAGTGCGGGCGCAATCTTAAATAGAACCTTGAGCGTGAAATTTGCCGTCCCATCTTCGATTCGGTCGAGGTAGGGTCGGCTGATTCCTGTCGCCACACAAAAATCGACCTTGGAGATACCAAGGGCCCTGCGTGTCTCTTCGACCCGCCTGCCAAGAATCTGTTTCGCACGTTCGTCCATGCAGCCGAGTTTGAAATGGAGCCGAACAAAAACGTAAACTATAGTTTACGTTTTGCCGAATACACAGGAGTTTTCTATGTCGGGTTCTTCGGTCCGCATGTACCGAGCCACGCTTCGCACAAACAGCGCGCCGCCCAAGCTCGTCGTCGTTGAAGCAGAATGCCTTTTGCCCGATGAGCGCACAGCATTTGCATTGCTATCAAGTCGCGTCGCCGCCGTTCTGGTCCCTTGCCCGGCGCAAGGTGAACTTGCCATCCAATGCCAAGCGCACAGCTGCTCGCTCAATCAGGCTGCCGTAATCGCAACCAGCCAACACGGTCTGCCCCTTCTCCTGGAAGCCGGTATCGCACTTGCCCTTCGCGGCGCCGGATACGAAAACGAGGCCGCCGCCGATATGGTCTTTCAACCACGATCGAGCGGCGGCCTCGCAGCAGCCATTGAATATGCGTGCAGGCTCGTTGCCTAAAAGGACAAGCTAGAAACCAAAGCCAAAGCCCGTTCCAGTAATCGCCGAATACATAAAGTAGACGTTGATCACGTTGAGGAACACGCCCGTGATGCAGCCGTTGCGCAGGTAGCGCTCGCACGCAAGACGTGCCATCACAGCGGAGTCCTCGTTGTTCTTTGCCTGGCGTCCCGCCGTAAAGTACGTCGCCACGCTCAGCAGCAGGTTGAGCACTGGCAGTGCCAGCAGCTCGTAGCTCTTACCCCAGCGCGTCACCTCGCCGGCGGCGTTAAACTTCGTTGCCACCTCGGGGCCAATGTTGGGGATAACACACGCTGCAACCACCAGCGGAATCACCGCAAGTACGAGCAGCGCGATGCCCATGTAGCCGGCTTTTTTGCCATATTTAAACATATGCGTCGTCCTTACACGTTGAAGCGGAAATGCACGACGTCACCATCGGCCATGACATAGTCCTTGCCCTCAATACGAAGTTTGCCGGCGGCCTTGGCGCCCTGCTCGCCGCCAAGCTCGATGTAGTCGTCGTAGCCAATAACCTCGGCCTTAATAAAGCCGCGTTCAAAATCGGTGTGGATGACGCCGGCGGCCTGCGGGGCGGTCGCGCCCTGACGAACCGTCCAGGCCTTGACCTCCATCTCGCCAGCCGTAAAGAACGACTGCAGGCCGAGCAGCTTATAGGCCGCCTGCGCGAGCACGTCCAGGCCGGGCTGCTCCAGGCCCAGGCTCTCCAGATAATCGGCGGCATCCTCGGGATCGAGCTCGGAAAGCTCGGCCTCAATCTTGGCGCAGATCGGCAGCGGCTTGACGCCATCAATGGGCGCCAGGTCCTCGTTGAGCATGTCCTCGTCTACGTTGGCCACATACAGGATGGGCTTCATGGTGAGCAGGAACAGGCCCTTGGCGGCAGCACGCTCCTCGTCGGTCATCTCCATGGATGCGGCGCGCTTGCCCTCGTTCAGCCAGGCAAGCAGGCGCTTGGCCACCTCGAACTTGGGCATGAGCTCCTTGTCGCGCTTGGCCTCCTTCTCGAGCTTGGGCAGTTGCTTCTCGAGCGTGCCCATGTCGGCCAGGATGAGCTCGGTCATGATGGTGTCGGCATCGCCGGCGGGGTCGACGAACTCGCCCGTGCGGCCCACCTCACGCATGACGTTGGGGTCCTTAAAGTAGCGCACGACCTCGCAGATAGCGTCGGTCTCGCGGATGTTTGCCAAGAACTGGTTGCCCAGGCCCTCGCCCTCGTTAGCGCCCTTCACCAGACCAGCGATGTCGACAAACTCGACCGTCGCCGGCACAATGCGACCGGGGTTGACGATGTCGGCGAGCTTTTGCAGGCGGCTATCGGGCACATCGACGATACCCACGTTGGGGTCGATCGTGGCAAAAGGATAGTTGGCGGCAAGGCCGGTCTTTTTGGTAAGCGCGGTGAACAGCGTCGACTTGCCCACGTTGGGCAGGCCCACGATACCGATGGAAAGGGACACGACAGCTCCTTTTGGTACAGGTACTTCAAACCTCATAAGTATAGCGCCGCCGCAGCATCCGGGCGAATCCGGACACCGCGGCGGCGCAAATGAAGCAGAGATGCGTGAGGTTCGAGACAGTAATCCTTACTTAAGCTCGGGCCAGAAATCCTTGTTGGCCTCGATGAGCTCGTCCAGGATCTGCTTAGCAACGCTCGCCGAAGGAATGGTCTTGGAGAGCGTGAGTGCCTGCCAGAGCTTCTGGTAGCTGCCCTCGACCCAAGCCTGGACAACGAGCTTCTCGACGGAAACCTGCTGCTCCATCAGGCCCTTCTGGAACTGCGGGATCGGACCCTGGCAGATCTTCTCAAAGCCGTTGGAACCGACGATGCAAGGCACCTCGACCATGGCCGTCGGGTCGAAGTTGGGCACAGCGCCATCGTTGGGGACGATCAGCAGGAAGCGCTCGAGCGTGTTCTCGGCCAGTGCGCAGGCAAGGTCGACGATGTAGTTGGCATGTACATCTGGCTCAAAGCCGCCGTCTTTAGCCGTACCCTTGGCGATGATGTCGCGGCAAGCGCCAAAGACCTTCTTCTCGCGGCCGTCCATAACCTCATTGGCGCGAGTGTAGTTGGGGTCAGACGTCTCGACGACATAGTCCGGGTACAGGTAATACTTGAGGTAGGTATTGGGAATCGTCTCGGGATCGACAGCATAGACATCCTTGGCCTTGCCGAAGGTGTGAATCCAGCTCTCCTCGACATGCTGCTCCTTACCGGCCTCGTGCTCGATGCCGTCCAGGTAGCCGTTCTTAGCCATGTGCTCCTTAATCTGCGGCATGAGGTCGTTGCCGTCCTTGTCGTAGATCTTGCTCCACCAACCAAAGTGGTTGAGGCCGTAGTAGCTATACTGCAGCTCGCGACGATCCTTAATGCCGCACATACGGCTCATCTTATCCATAAGGTCGATCGGCATGTCGCAGATGTTGATGATGCGGCTGTTGGGGCGCAGCACGCGGCAGGCCTCGGCGACGATGGCCGCGGGGTTGGAGTAGTTGAGCATCCAGGCGTTGGGGCTGTACTTCTCCATGTAGTCGAGGATCTCGATGACACCACCAATGGAGCGCATGCCGTAGGCGATACCGCCGGCACCGCAGGTCTCTTGGCCAACGCAGCCGTACTTGAGAGGAATCTTCTCGTCGAGCTCACGCATGGCGTACAGGCCGACGCGGATGTGAGCAAGGACGAAATCGGTCCCGGTGAATGCGGTCTCGGGGTCGGTGGTGTAGCTAAACTCAACCTCGGGGGCGTTCTCGTGGAAGTAGATCTCGCAGGCCTTGGCCACGGTCTCCTGGCGCTCGGCGTTGTTATCGTAGAAGGTCACCTTGTTGACCGGAAAGCGGTCGCGCTCCTCAAGCAGCATCAGAGCGATGCCCGGGGTGAAGGTAGAGCCACCGCCGGCAATGGTCACGGCATAGTTTTTCTTGGACATGATGTCCTCCTCATTCTGGCCGCTTGCTCAATCCATCCCCGCACGCGGCCTGTACGGTTTGGAATTGTTACCTAGAAGTGGAGTTTTTTATCTCTAGAATCGGCCTTGCGGTGCATACCGGCTCTGCAAGGCCGATTGTTTCGATGGACGATGGTTTACAGAAGACTCTCGAACTTCAGAAGACTTTCGAACTTCTCGCGAACCTGCGGGACGGTAAGGCCGATGATGACCTGGATTGACTGACCTTGGACCACCAAGCCATGCGTACCGATCGCCTTGAAGGAAGCCTCGGGTGCAACGACGCTCTTGTCCTTGACGTTAACGCGCAGACGGGTAGCGCAGTTCGTTACATCGATGATGTTATCCGTGCCACCGAGCAGATCGAGGATCTTCTCGGCAAGCACCAAGCGCTCATCATCTTTACTCTGGGCGACCGATTTGCCAGCAGCAGCACCGCCCTGCTTTTGCTTGTAGTCGGCCTTGGACTTGAGCTCAACCTCAACATCGTCATCCTCGCGACCGGGGGTCTTAAAGTCGAACTTGACGATCAGGAAACGGAAGACCACGACCCAAAGGGCGGTAAAGCACAGACCGACAAGGATGGAGATGGCGTACTGCAGACCGTGTGCGGCCCAAAGGGGCAGCCAGTCCCACGAGAGCATCGAGATGATGCCGCCGTCGAAGATGCCCACGACGCCAAGGAGGTTTTGAGCCATGCAGCCAAGCGCTCCGAGCACGCAGTGGACGACGAACAGGCCGGGCGCGATGAACAGGAAGGTGAAGTCAAGCGGCTCGGTAATACCGCAAAGCATAGCGGTAAGGGTGACGGGAATGAGCAGAGCCTTGACGCGCTGCTTGCGCTCGGGTTTGGCGGTCATATAAAACGCAATGGCGACGCCAAGCGAGCCGAAGACCTTAGTCCAACCAGGGCAGGTATAGGCAGCCCAGGGTGCGGCATCCTTAAGAGCAATGCTCGGATCGGCAGCCAGTTGGGGCAGGATGTTAGCCCAAGCGGCAAAGATGCCGCCATTGACCGCCGCGTTATCGTAATAGAACGGCGTATAGATAAAGTGGTGAAGGCCTGTAGGGATCAGCACGCGCTCGAAGAAAGCAAAGACGCCCACGCCGAACGTACCGGCGGAAAGGATGAATCCCTGGAAGGCGGCGATAGCAGCCTGAACATGCGGCCACACCAGGCAGGCGATAAGAGCAACCGGAACCATAACGAAGAAACCGATCATATAGATGAACACGGAGCCCGAGAACACGCCCAGCCACTCAGGAAGTTCGGTGTCGAAGTACTTGTTGTGAAGCATCGTGGCGATACCTGAAATGATAAGCGCGCCCATGATGCCCATATCAAGCGTTTTGATGCTTGCGATAGTGGCAAGACCAGTACCGCTGCCCGCCTCGACAGAGTAGTCGACCCCAAAGACAGGGCCCCACTGCCCCAAGATTGTGCTTACAAAGTAGTTGAAGGTAAGGTAGATGGCCAAAGCCTCCATGCAGCAGCGAGCGTTCTGCTTGTTCGCGAGCGAGATTGGCAACGCTACGCAAAACAGCAACGGCATCTGGTTAAAGAGCGTCCAACCACCCTGGAGCAGCACATTCCAGCAATCAAACCAAAGATGACCCGCAGTGGCCATCTCGCCAAAGATCGCCTCGGTGGTAAACAACGTACCCAGGCCGACGACGATTCCGGAAAATGCGAAAAGAATTGCAGGCGTGTACATTGCACCGCCGAAACGTTGTATCTTTTGCATCATGACGGGGAATCCCCCTCTCTTCATTCGGAGCGCTGCGGTTTTGGCTTCACTCGAGACCGCAGACGCGCCGTTTGCGTGTACCTCGTGCAATAGGACGGGTGGGCCCGCTTCCCTGACTTCTTGCACTTACGTTTTATCACATCACTCATCTATACAAGTTAGTATAAATACTACGGTCGGTCAACGGTTGATTATTGGCCATAAACGGTATATGTCCAGTATTTCCCCTGCTAAATCTGACATAGCTGATGGCTGCAATTTATATTTCTTTTCAACTTGTATAGATGTGCTTGTATGTATCTATAGACATGCCTATACTTTGTTACAACATTCACCGCCACGTTAAGGAGTCACCATGAAAAGCGCGGTCTTCTATGGAAAGCACGACCTCAGAGTCGAGGAATCGGCAAAGCCGGCCGTGGGCAAGCGCGACGTTCTGATCAACGTCAAAGCTTGCGGCGTCTGCGGCACCGACGTGCATATCTATGAAGGCGACAAGGGTGCAGCCGACGTTACCCCGCCCACGATCCTTGGTCATGAGTTTGCGGGCGTTGTCGAGGCCGTGGGCAGCGACGTCGCTGGCTTTAAACCGGGCGATCGCGTGTGCATCGACCCAAACCATCCCTGCGGCTGCTGCGAACCCTGCCGCGACGGAATCAACCACTACTGCGAGCATATGACCGGTTACGGCACCACCGTTAACGGCGGCTTTGCCGAGTACTGCTCCGTCGATATGCAGCAAGTCTACAAGTTGGGCGATCACACCAGCTTTGAGCAGGGTGCTATGACCGA
>URNU01000069.1 GCA_900549275.1 uncultured Collinsella sp.
ACCCATGCGGACGCTCTTGTCTGTCAGCCGCGCTCAACCAAAACGGAGTGCAAGCTCAACTGGCTCGACTCCACCTCGATCTAGCCATACGTCAAATATGAGGCAAATGAATCGGTAGCGTTTGTCCCAAATCTTGAGTATTTGTTCGGCAGAACGGCCCCTGCCGGCTCCTGCTAGACTGGTAGATTCCCAACCGTCCGTCCAGGAGCCTCCATGTCGCGCAAGTCCACCTACAAGCAAGTACTTTCCATCGGCACCGCCGTAGTGCTGGGATTTGCGTTGTTCACAGGGTCGCTCGACGGAGCGCCCAAGCTGTTGTCGCCGCAAAGTGACGAGCAGGCAGCGGCTCTGGCCGAAAAACAAAGCGAAAGTCCCAGCCGCACCGACGACGAGGCAGACCTGGTTGCCCGGCTCGAATCGGGGACAGCGAGCTCCTCGGACTCTCAAAATAGCCAAGACTCTGGCGATGGCTCCGATTCCGCCGCAACCGACACCGGTGACGACGCCTCCGCGGACAGTGCCGCCACCCCTATCGACGAGGTCGAAAACCCCGATCTCGACCGCGCTCGCGGCGTATATCTCAGCAGCATTCCCGACTACGCCGGCAACCCCTACGTTGCCCTGCGCGCCGACAGCACGCACCCGCTCGGCACGCCGTCATTCACGCTCGATGAATACGAGCGCGCCGCAGAAGAGGGCTGCTTTAAGAAGTTCTCCAAGCTCGACAGCTTGGGCCGCACCCGCAAAGCGCTCGCCTGCGTGGGCCCCGAATCGCTTGGTCAAGGCGAGCGCGGCGATATCTCGCGCATCCACCCCGCCGGCTGGCACCAGCAGCGCTACGACTTTATTCCAGGCCAGAGCCTGTACAACCGCTGCCACCTTATCGCCTGGTCGCTCTGCGGCGAAAACGCCAACCGCAAAAATCTCCTCACCGGCACGCGTTATCTCAACGAAACGGGCATGCTACCGTTTGAAGAACAGATCCTCGACTACATCCGCGAAACGGGCAACCACGTGCTCTACCGCGTCACGCCCATGTACAACGAAGAGGAACTTGTCTGCCGTGGCGTGCGCCTTGAGGCGCAATCGGTCGAGGACCACGGCAAGACCCTCTGCTTCCACGTATATTGCTACAACCTGCAGCCGCATGTGCAGATCGACTACGCCACCGGCCGCAACCAGGCATCCGGAGACTAGTGCCGACCGCACCTCCCGTAACCCAAAAAAAATGATCCGTTTTCCTCCGTCCCCAAGGGATCAAATAAGGCCGCCCCGGATTACCCAGAGCGGCCCTTGCACCGGCATGTATGTTGCAGGCAACGCCACACGCTACTTGGCGCGGCCCTCCTCATAGCGCTCGACCAGCTTGGCCTGAACGTCATAAGGCACCTGCTCATAGCCTGCGGGCTTCATGGTAAAGTCGCCCGTGCCGCGCGTGATAGAGCGTAGACGCGTCGAATAATCCGTCAGCTCGGCGAGAGGTGCCTGCGCGATAACCACGGTGTCTCCGCGCTCATCGGTCTCCATGCCCGTCACGCGACCACGCGAAGCCGAGATGTCGCCCATCACGGCGCCGGCGTAGCTCTCGGGAATAGTCACCGTGATTTCCTCGATGGGCTCCAGCACCACCGGGTCGGCATCGGCGCATGCCTTGCGCAGGCCGATGCGAGCCGCCGCGCGGAACGCCATCTCATTGGAGTCGACGCTGTGATACGAGCCGTCGTACACAGCCACGCGAATGCCCGTGAGCGGGTAGCCGGCAATGATGCCGTCCTTCATGGTCTCCTGGACGCCCTTGTCCACGGCGGGGATCAGCGAGCGCGGAATACGGCCACCTACGACCTCGTCCACAAACTCATAGCCATCGCTCGTGCCGTCGGGCCCAATGAGTGGCTCAACGCGCAGCCAGCAGTCGCCATACTGACCGGCACCGCCGGTCTGCTTCTTGTGTCGACCCTGTGCGCTCGCCGTGCGGCGGATGGTCTCGCGATACGGAATGCGGATCGGCACGCTTTTGGCCACGACCTTGGTGCGGTCCTCAAGGCGATTGAGCAGGACCGAAACCTGCGCCTCGCCCACGGCGGAGATGATAGTCTGGCCCGTCTCCTCGTCGCGGTCGATGCTCATGGTCGGATCGGCCTTGCAGGCCTTCTCGATAAACGTGTAGAGCTTTTCCTCATCGCCGCGGTTCTCGGCCTCGATGGCAATGCGGTACTGCGAGTTGGGGAACTTAAACGCCGCAGCCTCAACCTTGCCGGTAATCGAGAGCGTATCGCCCGTCTCGGCCGCCAGCTTGGGCGCCACGATGATATCGCCGGCATAAGCGTGGCCGACCTCAGTCATGTCGCGGCCGCACATCACATACAGGTGAGCCAGACGATCGCTCTTGCGGGTACGCGCGTTGATCAGCTCAAGGCCCGGCTCAAGCGTGCCCGTCAGCACCTTGATAAAGCTGATGCGGCCCTGCTGCGGATCGGCCAGGGTCTTAAACACAAATGCCACCGGACGGTCATCGTCACTCGAGATCTTAAGCGAATCACCGTCGATAAGCGGCATCTCGCCGTAGTCGGTCGGCGCCGGGAAGTACGTCGCGATGTCATCCATCAGCGAGTTGACGCCCTGCTCCTTAATGCAATCGCCCGCAAAGACCGGCACAAAGATGCGCTCGGCGATCGCCTTCGACAGCAGGCCCTCAAGCTCCTCCTGCGTCAGCGTCTCCTCGCCTTCCAGGTACTTCATCATCAGCTCATCGTCGGCCTCGGCCACCAACTCGCACAGATGGTCATGGGCCTCCTCGGCCTGGGCACGATACTCCTCGGGAATCTCCGACTCAACGGCTTCGGTGCCGTTGCAATGACGCGCCTTCATGCGCACCAGATCGATGATGCCGTCAAAGTCCTCGCCCTCGCCCCAGGGAAGGGTCACGGCGCCCAAGCGCGTGCCAAAGCGCTCCTGCAGCAGGTCCATAGTGGTCGCAAAGCTGGCCTCAGAGCGCGACAGGCGGTTTACGAACACCGCACGCGCCAGGCGCAGGTCCTCCGCCGCATACCAAAGCTTGACGGTCGTAGGCTGTGGGCCGGCCTCGGCGTCGACCACAAACAGAGCCGTCTCGCAGACGCTCATCGCGGCAAAGGCGTCGCCGATAAAATCGGGATAGCACGGGGCATCGAGCACATTGATGCGCGCGCCCTTCCAGTCGATCGGCGCAATGGTCGTCGAGATGGAAAACGCGCGCTTGACCTCTTCTGGGTCATAGTCGAGCGTGGGCTTGGTGCCGTCGTGACCGCCCAGGCGGGCGGTCTTGCCAGAAAGGTGGAGCATGGCCTCGGCGAGTGAGGTCTTGCCCACCCCGCCTTGGCCTACGAGCACCACGTTCCTTACGTTACCGGTCTTGGGAGCACCCATGATGACCTCCTTGCAGGGCCGCGCGCAATGCGCGACGCCAACGGGGAGAGTTCGCGGTCGGTGCCATCCCGGGAGCAGCATGGTCGGCAGCCGAGCCGACTCACTCTCCAAATGTCCTATGCCACCACCCTACCCTCACGGGTGACTGTCCATGCACACCTTTCGGCGCACGTATGAATACAGGCGGCGAGAGGAAGGGACGAACACATGAGGCGATTATTAAACCCCATCGATACAAACAAAAGCCGCCACGGACCATAAGACCGGCGGCGGCTTCTTCTCAATTCTGAGTTGAGTCTACCCCTCGATACGGCTCAAGAACTCACGGGTACGTTGCTCACGCGGATGATCGATAACCTGCTCGGCCGGACCCTCCTCGACAATGCGACCGCCGTCCATAAAGACCACGCGGTCGGCAACATCGCGCGCAAACTGCATCGCATGGGTCACGATCACCATCGTCATATTCTGCGCCGCCAGGTCTTTAATGACACGCAGCACCTCGGCCGTTAGCTCGGGATCGAGCGCCGAGGTCGGCTCGTCAAAGAACAAGATCTCCGGGTCGAGCGCCAAGGCGCGGGCGATACTCACACGCTGTTGCTGACCGCCCGAAAGCTCGCAGGGCACCTTGTTCTCGTTGCCCGCAAGCCCCATCTGCGCGATCAACTCGCGTGCGCGTGCCTCCGCCTGCTCGCGCGGGCGCTTGAGCACGCGAATCGGGGCGTCGATGATGTTTTTCATCACGGTATAGTGCGGGAACAGGTTGTAATTTTGGAACACTAGGCCAAATCGCGAGCGCGCCTGCTTGGGCACATCGCCCTTCGCATAGACCGCGCCCGAACCCGCATCCGTCGCAACGGCAAGGTCGCCAAACGAGAGCGAGCCTCCGTCGAGCGTCTCGAGCAGCGTGGCGCAGCGCAGCAGCGTGGACTTACCGCCGCCCGAAGGCCCGATAATCGCCACGACCTCGCCGCGCTTTACCTCGAGCGAGATATCCTTGAGTACCTCATTGCCGCCAAACGCCTTGCGCGCGTTCGATATATTCATTACCGAATTAATCATGGTAGTAATCCAATTTTTTCTCGGCGGCGCCCAGCAGCATCTCGACCACAAAGTTAAAGACCCAGTAGATCAGCGCCGCGATCGCAAACGGCACCATGCTCACTTGCGAGGCAACCAGCGCCTTGGCCGTCGAGAACATCTCCCCCACGCCGATGGCAAACGCCAGCGACGTGTCTTTGACCAGCGTGATGATCTCGTTGCCCATCGCCGGCAGAATACGCTTGGCGACCTGCGGCATCACGATATACAGAAATGTCTGCAGGCGCGAGTAGCCCAGCACCTCGGCGGCCTCATATTGACCGCGCGGAATCGACTGCAGGCCCGAGCGATAGATCTCGGCAAAGTAGCCGGCGTAGTTGATGATGAACGCCACAACGCACGCCGTCCATTTGGAATCGGGCGTGAGCGAGATGCCGAACACGTAGTACGGGGCAAAGTAGATGGCAAACATCTGCAGCATGAGCGGCGTACCGCGCATGACCGAAATGTAGATGCGCGCGACCCAACGCAGCGGCGCGATTTTACTCATGCGCATGAACGCCACGGGGATTCCCAGCGGAATCGACCCGAGCAGCGTCAGCACAAACAGCTGCAAACTGACCAAGAACCCCTGGCCAAGCATCTGCATCATGACTTGAATAGACATTACTTGAGCACCCAATTATCGAAAGATAGACCATAGCTTGAATACTTGTCGCACAGGTCCTTGACCGTGCCGTCCTCGTAGAGCGCCCGGAGCGACTCGGTCACGGCGTCGGCCGACTTGATGTCGCCCTTCTTAAAGCCAACGGCGTAGTGCTCGCTGGACAGCGGCTTGTCGAGCTGCATATAGGCATCGGGCTTGGCGGCAAGCTGATACTGAGCGATCGAGAGGTCACAGGCGACGGCATCGACCGCACCACTCTCGAGCTGCATAAACGCCGTGTTGTACTCACCGATGGTATCGAGCGTGGCAAACGTCGCGGCCAAATCCTTCTGGTCGCCCTCGAGCACATCCTGTGCAGCGGAATCAGTCTGGGTAATCACGGTCTTGCCGGCAAGATCGTCCCAGCTCTTGATGCCCGCATCCTTCTTGACCACCAGCACCTGTTCGTTGAGCATATACGGCTCGGAGAACGTGTAGTCGTCCTCGCGGCCCTCCATGGTAAAGCCGTTCCAGATGCAGTTGATGGCACCCGAGTTGAGCAGCGTATCCTTGGCATCCCAGTCGATGGCCTCGTATTTGACCTCCCAGCCCTGCTTATCGGCAACAGCCTTGGCCAAATCGAGATCAAAGCCGGTGTACTCGCCGTCATCGCCCACAAAGCCGTACGGAGGGTAGGACTTGTCAAAGCCCACCACGAGCTTCTTGGACTCCGCAGCGCCCTTCACATCCTTGGCCGCGGCAGAGCCAGCAGCAGAGCCCTTACCGGCACCACCGCCGCAGCCGACAAGACCAAGGCCAAGCACCGTGGCGAGCGAACCGGCTAGACCAACAAACTGACGACGAGACATATCGGTATTCATGGTATTCCCCCTTGATGGCACTTTAGTTAAGTAAAGTGAGTCATGTAACGTCCAGAATCATACACTTTAGCGTGATAGAGCACAAGGCGAGTTTGCCCGCCGCGTGAGGGGTGTGGGGGTTAAGTTTCCTGCTCTACAGTCCTGCTCACGACGGAGGCCACATTAAGTGGCCTCCTGTTCGTGCGGAACTCGCGATAAACTTAACCCCCACACCCCTCACGCGGCGGGCAACCGTCGTTGGGCTTATCACTGACACGAATAAACCGCTTGTATATCGTCTGCTGGCTTGGCACGGTACAATACTTGCAGCTTTAATTCATGAATTAGTGGAGTTATTGATGGCAGAATCTCGTGCGGAGCGTAAGGCCCGTCGTGCTTTGATCGAGGCGGCTGAGGGATCGGGGGAGAAAAAATCTTCTAAGAAATCCAAGTCTTCTAAAGCTGCAAAAAGCAAATCGACCAAGAACAGGGCTAAGAGCAAGCGTTCTGACTCTCGTCGGAGCGAGGTCAAGGCATCTCAGACTCGCTCCAAGCGCTCGCATAAAGATCCGGTTTCGCCTGCGCGTAAGGCTGTGGACCCCAAGTCTCCTTGTTCCATCATGAAAGCTTGCGGTGGGTGCACGGCGCTCAATCGTCCTTATAAAAAGCAGTTGGCAGCTAAGCAGGCTGTTATGGAGGAGCTTTTTGCTGCCCTTTGTGAGCGCGAGGGTATTAGCGTCGACCCCATTCGCGGTATGGGAGTCACCCTGGGTGACCCGGGCACATATCCTGCGCCGCGCGGTTTTCGCCATAAGGCCGCCACTCCCTTTGCCCCCGGCAAAGAGGGCTCTGTTCGATGCGGCTTTTTTGAACGTGGCACGCACAGAATCGTTGCTGTTCCCGAATGCCCTGTCGAGGCACCGGGCGCCCGACAGATCCTCAACGGCATCGCGCGTGAGGCCGAGCGCCTGCACATTCCCGCCTTTAACGAAGACAAACATCTCGGGCTGCTTCGCTATGCCGTCGTTCGCTGCGGCTGGCGCACCGACCAGATCATGGTCACCCTCGTGACCGCCCAGCGCGATCTGCCGCATGCACAGGATTTCTTTGAGGCCGTCGCTGCACTCGATCCGCGCATCGTCACCGTCGCCCAAAACATCAACGGACGTCCCGGCAACGCCATCCTCGGCGAGGAAACCCGCATTGTATATG
>URNU01000070.1 GCA_900549275.1 uncultured Collinsella sp.
GAGGAGTTTAAGACCGAGAACGCCGAGCAGCAGGGTTCGGATGTCGACATCATCGGCCAGTTTGGCGTGGGCTTCTACTCGGCCTTTATGGTCGCCAGCCATGTGAAGGTCGTGAGCCGCGCCTATGGCGAGGATGTCGCCCATGTGTGGGAGTCGGACGGTCTTGAGGGCTACACCATCGAGGACGGCGAGCGCGGCGAGCACGGTACCGATGTCATCCTGACGCTGCGCGAGAACGAGAAACTCGACGCCGATGGCGAGGCCGAGACCTACGATCGCTTCCTGACCGAGTGGGGCCTCAAGAGCCTGATTCAGCAGTACAGCAACTATGTGCGCTACCCGATCCAGATGATGGTGACCAAGAGCCGCCAGAAACCCAAGCCCGAGGACGCCGGCGACGATTACAAGCCCGAGTACGAGGACTACCAGGAGCTTGAGACCATCAACTCCATGACGCCGATTTGGAAAAAGCGCAGCTCTGACGTTGAGCAGAAGGATTACAACGAGTTCTACAAGTCCACGTTCCACGACTTTGACGATCCCGCGCGCACTATCAGCTTCCATGCCGAGGGTACGCTTGAGTACGATGCGCTGCTGTTTGTGCCGGGTCGTGCCCCGTTCGATCTGTACAGCAAGGACTACGAGAAGGGCCTGGCGCTCTACAGCTCCAACGTGCTGATTATGGAGAAGTGCGACGACCTGCTGCCCGACTACTACAACTTTGTGCGCGGTGTCGTGGATTCTGCCGACGTGACGCTCAATATTTCGCGTGAGACGCTGCAACAGAACCGTCAGCTCAAGGCCATTGCCAAGCGTGTCGAGAAGAAGATCACCGCCGATCTCGAGGACATGCGCGACAACGACCGCGAGGCATACGAGAAGTTCTTTGAGAACTTTGGTCGCGGTCTTAAGTACGGCATCTACTCGAGCTACGGCATGAAGGCCGACGAGCTCGCCGACCTGCTGCTGTTCTGGTCTGCCAAGGAGCAGAAGATGATCACCCTTGCCGAGTATGCCAAGGGCATGCCCGAGGACCAGAAGGCAATCTACTATGCAGCCGGCGATTCGCGCGAGCGTCTGGCCAAGATGCCCGTCGTGAAGGGCGTGCTCGACCGCGGCTACGATGTACTGCTGCTGACGCAGGACGTGGATGAGTTCACCTTCCAGGCCATGCGTGAGTACGTGGCTGCCGATATGCCCAAGGTCTACGAGGATGACGCTGCCCGCGAGGCTGCCGAGAAGGCAGTTGCCGATGGTGCCGAGCCCGAGGTCGAGGATCGTCACCTGGAGCTTAAGAACGTCGCGACCGGCGATCTTGACTTGGCGACCGATGACGAGAAGAAGGAAGCCGAGGACGCCACCAAGGAGAACGAGGATCTCTTTAACGCCATGAAGGAGGCGCTCGGCGACAAGGTCGAGAAGGTTGCCGTCTCCGCGCGCCTGACCGATGCCCCCGCGTGCATCACCACCGAGGGCCCGCTTTCGCTCGAGATGGAGAAGGTGCTCCAGAAGGGTCCCGAGGGTGCGCCCGACGGTATGCCCAAGAGCCAGCGCGTGCTCGAGCTCAACGCTAAGCACCCGGTCTTCGCCAAGCTCGTCGCTGCCCAGAAGGCGGGCGACGCCGACAAGATCAAGCAGTACTCCGGTCTGCTCTATGACCAGGCTCTGCTCGTCGAGGGCATCCTCCCCGAGGACCCCGTAGCCTTCGCGGCAGCTGTCTGCAACTTGATGTAGTTCGGGGATACGGCACCGTAACTAGATTAGAACGAGAGTGGATAATTTCCCACTTTTGGCTCGAGCGCGGGCTTGAAGTGGGGGATTTTCCACTCTCGTTTGCTTTTGTACGGAGTAGTCATTGGGGACGTTCTTAAATGACTAGTCGTTGGGGGCGTTCTTGTTTGACTAGTCGTTTAAGAACGTCCCCGATGACTATTTGAATTGCTAATTTGTGCGGGTTGTGGTTTTGTGACCTGCTGAAATTAAAGATACTGTACAACTGTACGCTAACTAATCTTCGTAGTATATTGCTACCCGCAAAACTCAATACCATTGTGCTCCGAGACGCTAAAGCGCCTACGTACAATGGTTGTCGATAGTACGATTTGATTCAACGACAGGATGGATGGTCCAAGCGTGAGTCTCGGCAGCAAACTATCCGATGCAAAGGTCTCCTTTGCGATATTTAAGCGCGACATTAAGCGACTGCTTATGAATCCCGTCGCCCTGGTGGTCACCCTGGGCGTGTGCGTCATTCCCTCGCTGTATGCCTGGTACAACATCGTTGCCAACTGGGATCCGTACGGAAATACCCAGGGCATTAAAATCGCCATCGCCAACAACGATCAGGGCACCCAGAACGACCTAGTGGGAGAGCTCAACGCAGGCGATAAGGTGGTCGACCAGCTCAAGGAGAACGACCAGCTTGGCTGGACCTTCGTCGACTCGGCGGCAGATGCCAAAGAGGGCGTCGAAAGTGGCGAATACTATGCTGCCATCGTGATTCCCAAGAACTTCTCCGACAATCTCGTCTCGATGCTCGACGGCAATTACCATCAGCCGAAGCTCACCTATTACGTCAACGAGAAAAAGAGTGCCATTGCGCCCAAGGTCACCGATACCGGTGCCAACACCATCGAGGAGCAGATCAACTCGGAGTTTGTCTCCACGGTGGGCGAGACCGTCGCGGGCATTGCCAAAGATGCTGGCATCGACCTTAAAGACAAGGCAACCCAGACCCAGGATTCGCTGGCGGGCTCGGTGTCCGAGGCGTCTGATACCCTGGGCGAAGTACGTGATTCCATCGGCGACATGAACACCGCCATCGATAAGACGAGTGGCGCTATCGCCTCGGCTGATGCGGCACTTGCCGGCATGCAGGGTCAGGCGCCGTCACTGACGCAAGCGATCTCTCAGGGCAACGACCTGCTGGGTGAAGCTCGCACCACGGCGGGCAACTCTATCGCCTCGCTCTCCAAGGCGCTCTCGGAAGGCAGCCTTGCGCTCACCAAGACGTCGGCCTCCGCGAACGCTGCCATCGGCAAGCTGACGGGCACGGTCACATCCACGACCACTCGAATCGACAACTCGCTCGAATCCCTTCAGGCGACGATTGACCACAACAGCGCTGTCATCGAGCGCCTGCAGATTCTCGTTAACGATACGTCGACGGGATCGGAGAACGCCGATGCGCTCATCGCGTCGACCATCAATTCGCTTCGCGAGCAAAACCAGAAGCTGCAGAGCATCAAGGATGGCCTTTCTGCACAGTCGAGAGCCATGGCAAAAGACGCTACGGCAATCTCGAACGCGAGTAACGCACTCAACACGGCAATTCAGACCGGTACGGCTAACCTCGGTCAGGCTCAGACCGATCTGGGGCAGAACGCGCTGCCGAAGGCTTCGAGCGCGCTTGACTCCTTTGCCGCCGTTTCGGGCGATTTGACCGGCATTGTATCGGGTATGACCCTCACGATAGCGAGCGCGCGCGGCACGCTGGCGCAGCTCGACGCCACGCTCAAGCAGGCAAAGACCACGCTGTCCCAAACCGATGCCTCCCTTGCCAAGGTTCAGGACAAGCTCGCGACCGCCGCTAATGACATTGCGGCGCTGCAGACCTCTGAGTCTATGGGCGAGTTAGCCGACCTCATGGACGTCGACGTCAATGACGTGGCAGATTTCATGGCATCTCCGGTTGAGCTGACGTCCAAGTCAATCTATCCGGTCAAGAGCTTTGGCTCGGGCATCGCGCCCTTCTACACCAATCTGGCGCTGTGGGTAGGCGGCTATGTGCTCATCGCTATCTACAAGCTCGAGGTCGACCGCGAGGGCATCGGTAGCTTTACGGCGCGTCAGGGCTACTTTGGCCGCTGGCTGCTGATGGTGATCCTGGGTGCGTTCCAGGCCATTATCGTTACGGTGGGCGACCTGGTCATTGGCGTTCAGTGCGTCAATCCGCTGCTCTTTGTGCTGGGCGGCATCGCTATCTCGTTCACTTACGTCAACATCATCTATGCGCTGTCCACCACCTTTAAGCATATCGGCAAGGCAATCGGCGTCATCCTCGTCATTGTGCAGATCCCCGGTTCGTCGGGCATGTATCCCATCGAGATGATGCCCGGCTTCTTCCACTGGCTGCATCCGCTGCTGCCCTTCACCTATGGCATCAACCTGCTGCGCGAGACCGTCGGTGGCATGTATTCGTTCAACTACCTGTTCAACCTGTGCATCCTGGGCGTGTTCCTGATCGTGGCGCTCTTTATCGGTCTGCAGCTGCGCCCGTTGCTGCTCAACCTCAATCTGCTCTTTGATAAGCAGCTTTCCACGACGGGCCTCATGATCTGCGAGTCCAACGACCTGCCGCGCCAGCGCTATTCGCTGCGCACGGCCATGCGCGTCATGCTCGATTCGGATTCGTACCGTCGCGAGCTGCTCGATCATGCCGTGGCGTTTGAGCATCGCTACCCGTACTACATCAAGGGCGGTTTTGCCGCCGTGGTAGGCGTGCAGGTCCTGCTCTTTGTGCTCTCGACGGTGCTCGATATCGACAATAACGGCAAGATCATCCTGCTCGTTATCTGGATCATTTCGGTTATCGCCATCTGTGGCTGGCTCATCAACATCGAGTACATCCGTGCGAGCCTCAATACCCAGATGCGTATCTCGGCGCTTTCGGACGAGGACCTTCGCCGCGAGATGCGCGAGCACACGGCCGCCATCCCTGCTGCCCGTCGCATGTTTGGTCTCAACGCCAGCGAGCGGGGCACCAAGGACAGCGAACAGCCCACGAGCCGTCTGCCGCATATCGGTGCGCATCGTAAGGCTCAAGATGCCGACAACGTTGACAACGTAAGCGGAAATGACGGGGATACCACCCCGCTCGGCAAGCACTCCAAAGGAGGTGAGGCATAAATGAAGAACATCCTGCATCTGTTTAAGCGCGATGTCCAAAACGTGTCTCGCTCCGTGATCGGCTTGGTTGTCGTGATGGGCCTCATTATCGTACCGTGTCTGTTCGCGTGGTTTAACATCGCCGGCAGCTGGGATCCGTACGGCAACACCGGCAATCTTAAGATTGCCGTGGTCAACACCGACGAGGGTTACGAGAGCGATTTGATCCCCGTCGAGGTCAACGTGGGCGAAAACGTGACCGCCACCCTGCGCGGCAACGAGAGCTTCGATTGGATTGTGCTCAACGATCGAGAAAAGGCCATCGAGGGCGTCAAGTCGGGCGCATACTATGCGGCCGTCGTTATCCCCAAGACGTTTAGTGCCGATATGATGACGCTCTTTTCGACCGACGTGAAACACGCCGATATCGAGTTTTACGAGAACCAGAAGGCCAACGCCATCGCGCAGATCGTGACCGAGAAGGGTTCGAGCGCCGTTCAGAGCCAGGTTAACGAAACTTTTACCGAGACCATTACGAGCATCGGTCTTAAAACCGTGTCCAGCCTGCTCGACTACATGAGCACCGACCAAGTAAGCAACTTTATCGCCAACCTGTCCTCGACGCTTGGCGATTCGGTCCAGGACTTGCAGGACATTCAGGCCAGCGCAACGTCACTTGCGGGCATTTTAAGCTCCACGGCCGATTCACTGACGTCGGCGGGCGGCATGCTCAAGCAGTCCGGATCGACCGAGGAGTCGGTGAAGCAGCTCATGCAGCATGCTGAGAGCGGTATTGCCGATTCCGAGCAAGCGCTCAAGTCCGCCAGCGATGCGATCGATGCTGCTATTGATGGGAGCGCAGGTTCGTTCGATAACGTTTCTACCGAGCTCGCAAAGGCATTCGACGCTGCAAACAAGCACGTCGATCTTACGGTGTCTCAGCTCAAAGGTGGCGCAACGTCACTCAATAAACGTGCCGACGAGATTGATGGCACGGCGAATGAGCTCCGTAGTCTTGCTGGCCAGGTGAGTAACGATAAGCTCAAGGCAGGGCTTGAGGACGCGGCTGCCGAGCTTGATAAAACCGCGACGGAGTACCGCAACAATGCCAATGAGCTGACGAATATCGAGACGTCGCTCACGAAGAGTATGGCAGAGGTCAACAAATCGCGTGCCGAGGTCGATCAGGCAATCGCGGATGCCAAGGCTGGTATCTCGGGCGCCAAGATTGACTACGACTCTACGTTTTCGGTCAAGGCCAAAGAACTCAAGAAGACTATTTCGGGCGTTTTGGACTCGCTTGATGGCATCTCGGGCGACCTGGATAGCGCCGTAGACGGCCTGACCGCTGCTTCCGGTTCGCTGGCAAAGGGCCTCTCCAAGGCTGCAAAGCTGGTCAACAAGGCTTCCGATCAGCTGGGCGAGGCGTCGGACAAGATCAGCGCGTTTAAGGACGAGCTCGACGGCGCCTTGATGTCGGATGACCTCGCTACGATCAAGACGATGATCGGCAATGATCCCGAGGGTCTGGCCGTGTCGCTTTCCGGCCCCGTCGCGCTCGACCGCAAGCCGGTCTATCCGATCCGCAACTACGGTTCGGCCATGGCACCGTTCTACACGATTCTGTCGCTCTGGGTCGGCTCGATCGTACTGGCAGCCATGATGAAGGTCTCGGTTGACGATGAGCTTATCAACGAGCTCATCCCCGTACGCCTGCACGAGATCTATCTGGGCCGTTACCTGTTCTTTGGCGGTTTGGCTCTGCTGCAGGCAACGCTCGTGTGCGCGGGCGACATTCTGTTCTTTGGCATTCAGTGCGACAACCCGCTGCAGTTTGTGCTGGCGGGCTGGGTCGCGAGTCTCGTGTTCTCCAATATCGTCTACACGCTTACGGTGTCGTTTGGTGATATCGGCAAGGCGCTCGCGGTCGTGCTGTTGGTCATGCAGGTCGGCGGTTCGGGCGGCACGTTCCCCATCGAGATGACCGGCCCCGTGTTCCAGGCGATTTATCCGTTCCTGCCGTTTACTCACGGCATCAACGCCATGCACGCCGCCATGGCCGGTGCCTACCATATGGAGTACTGGGTTGAGCTGGGCATTCTGGCGAGCTACCTGATTCCGTCGCTGGCCCTGGGCGTCGTTTTCCGCCGCCCGGTCATCAAAGCCAACGACTGGATTATCGAAAAGCT
>URNU01000071.1 GCA_900549275.1 uncultured Collinsella sp.
GCGGCGGGTATTGGGTATTCGCCCTGCACGGAATCGGCGGCGCTTGCGGCTTCGACCTATGGCGTGGGCGAGCTCATACTTCGCGCGGTCCGTGCGGGGGCAAAGACTATCTATATTGGTCTGGGCGGCAGTGCCACCAACGACGGTGGCGCCGGCATGCTGCAGGCGCTGGGTGCCCACCTTGTTGATGAGTGTGGCTGCAATATCGCCTCCGGTCTCGCGGGCCTTGAACACGTGACGAGTATCGATTTGGCACCGGCGCTTGGGGCGCTGAATGGCGTGCGTATCATCGTGCTTTCCGATGTCGAGAATCCGCTCGTGGGGTGTCGAGGCGCACTGGCGGTGTTCGGTGGGCAGAAGGGTCTGCCGACGGGTGATGCCGAGGTGCTGCGCAGGTACGACAGCTGGATGGTCGGCTACGGCCGCCTGCTTGATGCGGCGATTTTCGAGGCGCGAGCCCAGGGGCTGCTGCGTGCGCCCGAGGGTGCACGGACATTTGGCTCGGTGCTCGGTGTGCCAGGTGCCGGCGCCGCCGGCGGCCTGGGCGCTGCGTTGCTAGCGCTCGGTGCGGAGCTACGCTCGGGCGTGGAGACGGTGCTTGATCTGATTGGGTTTGACGAGTGCGTGCGCGATGTCGACTTGGTCATAACGGGCGAGGGCAATATGGACGAGCAATCCGCCGCCGGTAAGGCACCGGTGGGCGTGGCCCGTCGTGCGAAGCGATATGGCAAGCCGGTGGTCGCCGTCGTGGGCGGGCGTGCGGACAACCTGGATGCGGTGTATGGGCAGGGTATCGACTTGGTGCTGCCGATTTGTCGTAAGCCAATGCCCCTCAACCAAGCGCTCGACCCCCAGGAAGCTACAACCAACCTCATCTGCGCCGGCGAGGCAGCCACCCAAGCCTACGACCTCGCTCGCCTCTAAAACCCATCCCCTCGATAAGTTGCGGTGAAATACGGAGTGTTTTTGCCTTTAAGGCGCCAATTCAGTCCGTATTCCACCGCAACTTCGTGAATGGCCATCCGAGGCTGGTCGCCATGGGTCTCGAGTCGGACCGTTTGCCGCGAAACGTGGCCATTTACTACGTTTAACCGGGCACCCTCGACCATCCCGGAATTTGGGAAATTAAAACCGCAGGTAGAAAGCTTGCCGATTTTCGAAAAAGCACGCTATGGTTGACCTCTGCGGCCAAAACGTAGTAGATAGGCCCTTTTCGTGGCACAGCACCAGATCAGTCTATTTGGGACGGGGCTTTCTTGATTTCTTTCGCCACCCTGATGCCCCGCCAGTCAAAAAGTAGTCAAAAAAGCCTCGTCCCAAATTAGCCACCTTGCCCCATCGGGCGGGAGCGGGTAAGATATATCGAGCGCCTAGCGCGTTCGATGGGTTCGGATGACGACATGTTCCGAATCTGGTCAGGTCCGGAAGGAAGCAGCCATAAGGAGCCTCTGTCGGGCATCCGAATCCATCGAGCGCACGGGCGTTTTTTGGTGCCGCGACATGGCCCGGCCGGCGGCGAGGTATTTGGTGTCTCGCTGGTCCTCGGCTTCGCCTGCGGGATCGCTCGACTACCAAACAGCCCGCCGGCACCGGGACCACTTCGTCCAAAAATCACCCGTAAAGGCGCGTTAATCTGAACAATTCAATCCCTTGTCTAGTGCTGCTCATTGGCTTTGCCAAAACATGTTCGGGCGCTTTGTCTCTGTGCCTAGTTTCCTGATTGTTTCGGGGGCTTGTTCTGTAACGAGTTGCTTACGCATCTCCAGGGCTCTCCGTACTATCATGAATCAGATTGAAGAGAGATGATGATAGGGAGCGCCTATACATGATTGAGCTGCTCAGGCGTTTTGGTGGTAAGTTTCGCTGGTATATGGTGATTGGCCCCGCGTGCAAGCTGGTCGAAGTGATTTTTGACCTGCTGACGCCGCTGGTGATTGCCCAGATGATCGATAAGGGCATTGGCTCGCACGACGTGAGCGCCGTTATCCACTACGGCATGGTACTTGCCGCTATGGCCGTGATTGGCATCTCGTTTACGCTCGTCTGCCAAAAGATGGCGGCGCTCACCTCGCAGGGCATGGGCACCGACATTCGCGGCGCGCTCTACGAGCACATCAACAAACTGAGCTACGCCGAGCTCGACCGCTTTGGCACGCCGTCGCTCATCACCCGCATCACCAACGACGTCAACCAGGTGCAGCTTGCCGTGGCGCTGGGCGTGCGCATGCTCATCCGCTGGCCTTTCCTGGCGGTGGGCTCCATGGTCGCGGCCCTTGCCATCGACCTTAAGCTCGGCATGATCTTTTTGATTTGCACGCCCGCCATCGGCCTGGTGTTTTGGTTTGTCATGACGCGCTGCATCCCGTACTACAAGCAGCTGCAGGCAAAGCTCGACCGCATCGCGCTTATTTGCCGCGAGGGACTTTCGGGTGCCCGCGTGGTCCGGGCGTTTGTGCGTGAAGATCACGAGCGCGAGCGCTTTGCCCAGGCCGCCGATGACCAGGCGCGTGTCGCAATCGCGGTGGGCAAGCTCTCGTCGGTCCTTAACCCCGTTACGTTTTTGGTGATGAACCTGGGCGTGTGCGCCATTCTGTGGGTGGGCGGCATCCAGGTCAACGTGGGCGAGCTTTCGCAGGGCCAGGTCATGGCGTTTGTGAACTACATGACGCAGACCCTCACCTCCATCGTCTACGTCGCCAACCTGGTCGTGGTCTTAACCAAGGCGAGTGCGAGCGCGTCGCGTATCAACGAGGTGCTCAACTGCGAGCCGAGCATCACCGACGAGGGCAACCAGCTGGTTGCGCTACCCGAGCCGAGCGCGATGCGCAACGCTGTTCCGGTCCCCGCGCTGAGCTTAAGCCATGCGAGCTTCTCGTTTGGCGCGGGCGCGGCAAATGCCGTGAGCGATGTGACCCTGAAGCTGCCGCTGGGCAAAACGCTCGGCATTATCGGCGGCACGGGCAGCGGCAAGTCCACGCTCGTCTCGCTTATCCCGCGCCTGTACGATGCAGGCACCGGCAGCGTGAGCGTGATGGGCGCCGACGTGCGCGCTTGGCCACTCGATCAACTGCGCCACGTGGTCGCGACCGTCCCGCAGCGCGCGTCGCTGGTGAGCGGCACTATTCGTAGCAACCTGACCTGGCGCGACGAGGCAGCAACCGACGAGGAGCTCTGGGCGGCGCTCGATATGGCACAGGCAAGCGAGTTCGTACACAACAAGCCACAGGGCTTAGATGCCCCGGTCGAGGCGGGCGGCAAGAACTTTAGCGGTGGCCAGCGCCAGCGCCTGACTATCGCGCGCGCCCTGGTGGGCTCTCCGCAGGTCCTAATCATGGACGACTCCGCCTCGGCGCTCGACTTTAAGACCGATGCAGCGCTTCGCCATGCCATTCGCGAACGAAGCATGCGCGGTGCCGCCGAGGGCGGGCTGCCGCTGACCACGGTGATTGTGAGCCAGCGCGTCTCGACCGTGCGCGACGCCGATATGATCTGCGTTCTCGACCACGGCTCGGTCGCGGGCCTGGGCACGCATGACGAGCTGTATGCGACCTGCCAGCTCTATCGCGAGATTTGCCAGTCGCAGCTGCGCCGTGAGGAGCTCGAGGGCCAGCAGGGGAGTGCGGCGCCCGCCCCCGCTCCGGCCGCCCCCGCATCCGTCTGCGCAAAGGAGGGTTGCTAGATGAACCCGTATACTTCTTCCGGTTCGGTCGCCACGATGACGGCCAACGTGTCCGGCAACGATAACCTTAACGACCTGGGCGACGGTCCGCGCCAGCCCGGCGACCCCGAGCGCTATCCCGTGGGTGCGGTGACCCGCCGCCTGCTGGGCTATGTTCGCCCGCACCGCGCCTCGTTTACGGCGTCGTTTGTGAGCGCCGCCATCTCGGTGATCTTGCAACTCTATACGCCCATCCTCATCGGCGAGGGCATCGACCTCATCATCGCCGCCGGGCAGGTGGACTTCGATGCGCTGCTGCCGCTCGTTACCAAACTCGCGCTCGTCGTGGTGGGAGCAGCGGCCTTCCAGTGGCTGCAAGGCTACTGCGTCAACCGTCTGTCCTACGAGACGGTGCGCGACATGCGCGTGGAGGCGAGCGACAAGCTCAGCCGCATGCCGCTCAGCTTTATCGACGGCCATGCCCACGGCGACCTTATGAGCCGCGTGGTCAACGACGTCGATCAGGTGGGTGACGGCCTGCTGCAGGGCTTTACACAGCTCTTTACCGGCGTCATCACCATCGTGGGCACGCTCGCGTTTATGCTCTCCATTAACCTGGCCATGACGCTCGTGGTGGTGCTCGTCACGCCGCTTTCCATTTTTGCAGCCGGTGCTATTGCCAAGCTCTCCAACAAAAGCTTTACGGCACAGCAGCGTATTCAAGGGCAGCTCGGTGGTCATATTGAGGAGTACGTAGGCGAGCAGAAGCTTGTTGACGCTTTTGCCTATGGTCCCAACGCCCAACAGCGCTTCGATGTCCTCAACGCCGAGCTCTATACGGCAGGCGAGCGCGCGCAGTTTATGGGCTCGCTTTCCAATCCCGGTACGCGCTTTATCAATAACATCATCTATGCCGTGGTCGCTGTGATCGGCTGCGTGGGCGTGATCACGGGCGTGCCCGCGGCGCTTACGGTGGGCGGCGTGCAGATCTTCCTGTCCTATGCCAACCAGTACACCAAGCCGTTCAACGAGGTCACCAACGTCATTACGCAGATCCAGACGGCGTATGCCTCGGCACGTCGTATGTTTGCACTGCTCGATGCCCGCGAGCAGGAGCCCGATGCGCCAGATGCCGTGGAGCTTGCCGCCCCGCGGGGCGAGGTGACCTTTGAACACGTGGACTTTAGCTACGTTCCCGACCGCAAGCTGCTGCAGGACATCTGCATCGAGGCTAAGCCCGGCATGCGCTTTGCCCTGGTCGGCCCCACGGGCTGCGGCAAGACGACGCTCATCAACCTACTGCTGCGCTTTTACGATATCGATGCCGGCCGCATCGCGGTCGATGGCAAGGCTTCGCGCGACTACACGCGCGCAAGCCTGCGCCGTGCCTTTGGCATGGTGCTGCAGGATACGTGGCTGTTCGAGGGCACCGTGGCCGAAAACATCGCTTACGGTCGCCCCGATGCTACGCGTGAGCAGATTGTCGAGGCCGCCAAGCGCGCTCATGCGCATAAGTTTATCGTGCAGCTGCCAGGCGGCTACGATACGGTGATCGGCGAGGACGGCGGCACGTTTAGCCAGGGCCAAAAGCAGCTGCTGTGCATCGCGCGCGTTATGCTCACCGATCCGGCTATCTTGCTGCTGGACGAGGCGACTTCGAGTATCGATACGCGCACCGAGCTGCAGGTGCAGGCGGCATTCGACGAGCTTATGGCCGGCCGCACAAGCTTTGTGGTGGCGCACCGTCTGTCGACGATCCGCAATGCCGACTGCATTCTGGTCATGCGCGACGGCCAGATTATCGAGCGCGGCACGCACGACGAGCTGCTGGCGGCAGACGGCTTCTATGCCGAGCTCTACCGCAGCCAGTTCGCCCAGTGAGGAAGCCCGTGGGGCAAATTAATCAATCGACAGACGGTGGTTTACATCTGTCACGTAAGTACTAAGATATTCATCTAATAAATTGCATTAGTGGCTTTAGTTTTGGGGGAAACGAGGCAACGTGACTATGACGTGCTCTTTGGTGGTTAACAGCAAGAGCGGTAATACCAGGATGGTTTCGGGCGCGATCAAGCGCGCTCTGCGGGCTGCAGGTGTTGAGTTTGTCCATGCCGCGGCGTTGAGCGACGATGCGGATGCAGATCAGGTTGCGCTCGAGGCGCAGGGCGCCTGCGCGGCCGACACGGTGCTCGTCGGTTTTTGGTGCGACAAGGGCGCGTGCGCGCCTTCGGTCGCGGCGTTGCTCTCCGCCTTGCACGGCAAGCGCGTCTTCCTGTTTGGCACCTGCGGTTTTGGCGCCGACCAGAGCTATTACCAGCAGATTATTGATCGCGTAACTTCTAATTTGGCTGGGGATGCCGAGCTGGCGGGCTGGGCGATGTGCCAGGGCAAGATGGGCCCCGCGGTTAAGCAGCGCTACGAGGCCATGCTCGAGCAAGATCCCGACAACACCCGATTTAAGATGCTGCTCGACAACTGGGTTGCCGCAAAGGACCATCCCACCAAGGAGGACCTGGACAACATGGCTGCAGCCGCCAAGAAGGCCGTGCTGGGCGAGTAGCCTTGCCGTTCGCGGTCCTTCGCGCAAAACAATACAAATGTGAAAGCCTCGAAATTCTCGAGGCTTTTTTCTTGACACTCGCGGGCGCAACCGTGGCAAGCGTTTGGGACGACATTTTCCATCACCCCGATGACGAGACCGTCCTGGACGACACGCTCGCATGCGTTCGCTGGATGTATTCAGGGCGGGACGGGCTTTCCGGATGCAAAAAAGACCACATGACGTGGCCTTCAACTTATATATGTTGCGGTTACCACCCCATGACAGGCCGCGCTCCAACAACAAGGCGTCTGTCCGGGCGGAGGTATGTAAGGTTCATCGCGAGTTCCGCACGCAAAGGAGGCCACTTAATGTGGCCTCCGTCTTGCGCAGGACTGTTCGAGCAGGGAACCTTACATACCTCCGCCCGGACAGACGTTTCAGTTATGAGTGACCCGTTACTTGATCTTGGTCGTACCCGGTGCCAGGTTGGGATCGGTCTCATTGGCCTCGGTCTGGAAGTGCTCGGTGTAGACATTCTTGCCGTCGCGGAACATCTCGTAATACTGCATCTTGGCGTAATCCTCGCGCGCCTTGGTGGCGGCTGCGGCCTCGGCGTCATCACCGGTGACGTTGGAGGAGAGCGCCCAGCGCAGACTGGCGTCCTCGTAGCCGACGGAGTTGATGGCGGGCAGCGACTCGCGCAGCGTCATGTGCGCTTTCTGGTAGTCGGTCAGCGGTGCGCCGATCAGCTGCATGAGCTGCGTGGACAGGTAGTTGGTGGACAGGTCGTCGACCTCGCTCGTCTGGTCGCAGCCGGCAACGTCGTAGTTGGC
>URNU01000072.1 GCA_900549275.1 uncultured Collinsella sp.
GGGGTGTGGTCGGCCACGCCGCCGCCGATGATGATCTTCTGCGGGGCATAGCACAGCGTGTAGGTCATGAGCGCCTGTGCCAGGTAGCCTGCGAGCAGGTCCATGGCCTCCGGGTCATCGGCCATGTCTCCGGCGCTCTTGCCATTCCAGCGCTTTTTAACGCCGGGACCGGCGATGAGGCCCTCGAGGCAGTTGTCGTGGAAGGGGCAGGCGCTATGCTCGCCGATGGTGTCGCGCGGGTCGCGAGTGACCAGGATATGGCCGGCCTCGGGATGCATCATGCCATGCACGAGCTTACCGCCCGAGAGAACGCCGGCGCCCACGCCGGTGCCGATGGTCAGGTAGACTACGTCAGTGAGGCCCTGGGCGCAACCAAAGGTGACCTCGCCCAAGCAGGCGACGTTGACGTCGGTATCGTAGCCACAGGGAATATTGAGCTCGTTTTGGATGGTGCCCAGCAGATCAAAGTAGCGCCATGCCGTTTTGGGCGTCTCCAGGATCTTGCCGTATTGGGGTGAGGCGGGGTTGACCGCGGTGGGGCCAAAGGCGCCGATGCCCAGCGCGGCGACGCCCTTGTCGGCAAACCATGCGTTGACGGCCTCAACGGTCTCCTGCGGGGTCGTGGTCGCGATCTGCTCGCGCTCCAGGACCGTACCGTCTGCATAGCCCGTGGCGCAGACCATCTTGGTGCCGCCGGCCTCGAGCGCTCCGATAAGCTGCTGTTCTGCCATTGTATTCCTCTCTCTGGGACGAGTTGCTCCGTGACTAAAGTATAGGGCTCTAAACCATTTAATAAAGCGCTATAAAAAGAAGCCCCGCAACGCGGCGGGCGGTGCGAGGCTTCTTTGGTTGCTTTAGTTGCTGGGCCGTCCTTACCCGCGCGGCTTGATTTTATCACGTAGCGACTTGAGGTTCTCCAGCGCCGCGTTAAGCGTCTCGTCTCGCTTGGCAAAGTGGAAACGAATCAGATGGTTGACGGGCTCGCGGAAGAAGCTCGAGCCGGGCACGGCGCCCACGCCCACCTTGGATGCGAGGTCCTCGCAGAATTCGAGGTCGCTGTCATAGCCAAACTCAGAGATGTCCATCATGACGTAGTAGGCGCCCTGCGGCACGTTATGCTCAAGATCGATGCTATCGAGCCCCTGGCAGAACAGGTCGCGTTTGGCGGTGTAGAGGTCGAGGACCTCATCGTAATAGCTGTCGTCGAAGTTGAGGGCGGTGACAACGGCTTCCTGCAGGGGAGCGGCGGCACCCACGGTGAGGAAGTCGTGGACCTTCTTGATACGCTCGGTGATCTGGGCCGGGGCGATGGTGTAGCCCAGGCGCCAACCGGTGATGGAGTACGTCTTGGACAGCGAGCTGCAGCTGATGGTTCGCTCGAACATGCCGGGCAGCGTGGCCATATAGACGTGCTCGTGGGGCGCGTAGACGATGTGCTCGTATACCTCGTCGGTAATGCAGTAGGCGTCGTACTTTTTGCAGAGGTCGGCGATGAAGGTGAGCTCCTCGCGCGTAAAGACCTTGCCGCAAGGGTTGGAAGGGTTGCACAGGACGATGGCCTTGGGATCGTTGTCGCGGAAGGCCGCCTCGAGCGTCTCGCGGTCAAAGTCGAATGTGGGCGGGTTGAGCGGCACGTAGATGGGCTCGGCACCCGAAAGGATTGTGTCGGCGCCGTAGTTCTCGTAGAACGGCGAGAAGATGACGACCTTGTCGCCGGGGTTTGTGACCGTCATCATGGCGGCCATCATAGCCTCGGTGGAGCCGCAGGTGACCACGATGTTCTCGTTGGGGTCGACCGGCATGCCCATAAAGTGCTCCTGCTTGGCGGCAAGCGCCTCGCGCATTGCCTGGGAGCCCCAGGTGATGGAGTACTGGTGGTAGAGCGGCTTGGGGTCGCTGGCGATGGCGCTGAGGCTATCGAGCAGCTGCGCTGGGGGATCGAAGTCGGGGAAGCCCTGCGAGAGATTGACAGCGCCATACTTATTGGAGATGCGTGTCATGCGGCGGATGACCGAATCGGTAAACGTTGCCGTGCGGTTGGATAGTTCTTTCATGCCGGTCCTTTCGAGCATTTGCAGTGGGGCAAGTTTACTCCTATGAAACCGGTGGGATTTGCTCGAAATGGTCTCGAAAAACTCTTTTCAAAATTCTTGAAAATTGGGGCTTGCATCGCATGGCGTTCCTTGCAATAATAGTCGAGCGCGAAGCGCACAGGACATGGTGGGTGTAGCTCAGTTGGCTAGAGCGACGGGTTGTGGTCCCGTAGGTCGAGGGTTCGAGTCCCTTTACCCACCCCAGTTCTTGCTTCGTGTTGATATCGGGTCGTTAGCTCAGTTGGTAGAGCAGGGGACTCTTAATCCCAAGGTCCAGGGTTCGACCCCCTGACGGCCCACCAAAGCATGTTAAAGCGACTGGCTTAGGCTGGTCGCTTTTTTGTTAACCTCACATCGGGGCGAACCCGTCGGGGCGCGGAGCTGAGGTTAACTTCGGTTGGCCGTCTATTTTGTTGACCTCGCATGGGGCCGAACCCGTAAGGGCGCGAGCCGCGAAGTCTGCACCGTGATTCCCTTAGGGAAAACACGGCTAGAGCCCCGTAAGCGTGTTCTCCTTAGGGAAATCATGCTTACGGGGGCTTGATGTATGTTGAGAAGTTGTGATCAAACTCAAAGTGAGAATCGATTTAGTCTGCTCGATAGTGCGAACCCAGGCTTTCGGTGTCTACTGTTGCAATGCCATGATGGGGGAGGGCGGTATCCGCCGGTGCGGCCGCCTCGGGAGCGTCCAGCGCTGCTCGTGTCGCTGATGCGCCCGCGATGCCCGATCCGATTACCAGTACCTTAACGCCCAACCTAGCCTTCTCAATACGTTGCGGTGAAATAGGGGCTCACAAGGCTTCTGGAGCAGTCAGATGGCCTGTATTTAATCGCAACTGAGGGAGGGACAAAAAAGAGCCGCTACCCGGGTGGGTAGCGGCTCTAAAGCTCAACTATATGAGCATCGCGCGGACGCGATTAGGCCTTGAGGGCCTCCTCGACGGCGACAGCGCAGGCGACGGTGGCACCGACCATGGGGTTGTTGCCCATGCCGATGAGACCCATCATGTCGACGTGCGCAGGCACGGAGGAAGAACCGGCGAACTGGGCGTCGGAGTGCATACGGCCCATGGTGTCGGTCATGCCGTAAGAGGCAGGGCCGGCGCCCATGTTGTCCGGGTGCAGGGTACGGCCAGTGCCGCCACCAGAAGCGACGGAGAAGTACTTCTTGCCAGCCTCGAGGCGCTCCTTCTTGTAGGTGCCAGCGACGGGGTGCTGGAAGCGCGTGGGGTTGGTGGAGTTACCGGTGATCGAGATGTCGACGTTCTCGTGCCACATGATGGCAACGCCCTCGCGGACGTCGTCGGCGCCGTAGCAGTTGACGGCGGCGCGGGGACCATCGGAGTAGGGGATGGTCTCGACGACCTTGAGCTCGCCCGTGAAGTAGTCGAACTGGGTCTTCACGTAGGTGAAGCCGTTGATGCGGGCGATGATCTGAGCAGCGTCCTTGCCCAGACCGTTGAGGATGACGCGCAGCGGCTTCTTGCGAGCCTTGTTGGCGTTCAGAGCCAGGCCGATAGCGCCCTCAGCGGCGGCGAAGGACTCGTGACCGGCCAGGAAGGCGAAGCACTCGGTGTCGTCGGAGAGCAGCATAGCGCCCAGGTTGCCGTGGCCCAGACCGACCTTGCGGTCCTCGGCGACGGAGCCAGGAACGGTGAAGGCCTGGATGCCCTCGCCGATGATGGCGGCAGCCTCAGAAGCGGACTTGGCGCCACGCTTGACAGCGAGAGCGCAACCGAGGGTGTAGGCCCACTCGGCGTTCTGGAAGGCGATGGACTGGGTGTTGTTGACGATCTCACGCGGGTTGAAGCCCTTGTCGGTGCAGATCTGCAGAGCTTCCTCGAGGGAGGCGATGCCGTTGTCGGCGAGGCACTTGTTGATCTTGTCAGCGCGGCGCTCGTAACCTTCGAACGTAACAGTCATAGTTATTTCCCTCCCTTTCTACTCGTGAACCGGGAACACGCTGGCGACGGAGTGAGTCTCCTCGTCGGTGCGCGGGTCGATGTACTTGGCAGCGTTCTCCCACTGACCATAGTGGCCCATAGCGCCAGCGATGGCCTCCTCGGGGGTCTTGCCGGCCTTGACGGCGTCGGTGAACTTGCCGAGGTTCAGGAACTCGAACGCGATGATCTCGTTCTTGTCGTTGAGAGCCATGCGGGTGACGTAGCCCTGAGCGAGCTCGAGGTAACGAGCGCCCTTGGCCTTGGTGCCGAACATGGTGCCGACCTGGGAGCGAAGGCCCTTGCCGAGGTCGTCGAGGGAGGCGCCCACGGGCAGGCCGCCCTCGGAGAACGCGGTCTGGCTGCGGCCGTAAACGATCTGCAGGAAGATCTCGCGCATAGCAACGTTGATGGCGTCGCAGACGAGGTCGGTGTTGAGGGCCTCGAGGATGGTCTTGCCGGGAAGGATCTCGGAAGCCATGGCGGCAGAGTGGGTCATGCCCGAGCAGCCGATGGTCTCAACGAGGGCCTCCTCGATGATGCCGTCCTTGACGTTCAGCGTGAGCTTGCAGGCGCCCTGCTGAGGTGCGCACCAACCCACACCGTGCGTAAGACCGGAGATGTCGGAAATCTCCTTAGCCTGGACCCACTTGCCCTCCTCGGGGATGGGTGCGGGGCCGTGGTATGCACCCTTGGCAACGGGGCACATGTTCTCCACTTCCTGTGAGTACTGCATGCCTCTCCTCTCTATCGTGTTGGCGTCCCGTCTGGGGGTCGTGGCTGGCGATTGCCGGGCGACCCTTTGAAAGGGACATGACATGCAGCCCTTATAATACCGCGAAATGCACGGAATATTCGGCGAACGGCTCAGTTTTCGTAGCGAGAAGCGCGGAACTTTCAATTGAAACGATTTAACCAGACTGTTTGCTGTTGTGCGTTCCGTTGAAGGGGGTCGGTTCTGATCAAGCTTTTGGCAAGGCTTCGTTTCATGACCTGTGGCTATGTTGCCGTTCGCCGACGGTTTGCCGCCTTTTGCCGTCGACGGGTGCCATTTTGCGTGAATGTTTTGATGACACGTTTCAATCGTGATGTATTGGATGGTAAGCAGATCCCGGCGAAGGGAGCGCCGTGCAGCGCGTTTGGAAAACGATCACCGGTTTTTACCATGTTTGTGCCCGCGGTAGGGGCAGGCAGCTGATCTTTGAGAGTGATAAGGATCGGTGGGAGTTTTTGGAGCTGATGTGCGAGTGCTGCCGCGATGCCCAGGTGACGATTGTGGCGTGGTGTCTCATGAGCGACTACGTGGATCTGGTGCTTTTGGATTATGAGGACAAAATGAGCGCAGTCATGCAGCGGCTACTGTTGACGTATGCTCGTCGGTTCAATAAGCGCACTGGACGCGCGGGCTGCCTGTTTCGTGAACGTTTTGAGCGCTGCTCGCTCGATACCGACTGGCAGGTGATGGAGGCTATTCGCTCTGTACACGCCGATCCACAGGAAGCGGGCATGAGCCTAATCGAGCGTTATCCCTGGAGCAGCTTTGCGGAGCATCTGCACGCTTTCGACAGTGATGCGGCCGATGTCACGAGGGGATTTTCCGATCCTTCTTGCGTGCTTGAGCTTTTTGGTTCTGCCGAGGGCTTTATTGCCTATTCGCTTTTGACGCCCGACGGCGGCGAGCCGGCGCAGTGCGATATGAAAGAGACGGAGTGGGAACGCCACGCCTTTGCCGACAAGTTGGCGAAGAGCCTCGGGGTTCCGCTCCGCGGGGCTAAAGCCGCACCGCCGGCGCGGCGCGATAACGTTATTGTTGGATTACACGATGCCGGTTTTACGGTGCGCCAGATTGAGCGGTATACGGGGATCAGCAAGAGCACCGTCTCTCGTATTGTGCGTGCTTATGCGCAGGTGGACGCGCAGGCCGTGGGCTCGAAATAAAGGTAGAAAAGAAAATGGCCGAATCGCGAAAGTTAAGCGATTCGGCCAACAGAATTCTTCAGATTTGAGACAAATATTACTGATTATTTTGCCCCTCGAGCATACCGTCGAGGGTACGCCAGGCGAGCTCGGCGCACTTGACGCGGGCGGGCATGTGCGAGATGTCCTGAAGCTGGGTAGCTTCGTCCAGGTCTTCCAGGTCTTCCTCGGAGAGCTGCTCGCCGCGGATCATGGCCAGGAAAAGCCCTGCCAGGCGGCGTGCCTCCTCGACCGTCTCGCCGGTGATGAGGTCGGCCATGATATCGGCGCTGGCCTGGCTGATGGCGCAGCCATGACCGGTAAATGAGGCCTCCTCGATCACGCCGTTCTCGACACGCAGCTGCAAGGTGAGCTCGTCGCCGCAGCTGGGGTTGATGCCTTCGTGCTCGTGCGTGGGGGCATCCATCTCGTACTTGTAGTCGGGGTGCGAGTTGTGCTCCATAAACGTGGTGGAGGTGTAGAGGTTACCCATTGAACGTGCTCCAAACGTGATGCAGACCGGCGATGAACTTGTCGATGTCGGCCTTGTCGTTGTAGAAGGCCACGCTGGCGCGGCAGCAGGCGAGGTTCTCGACGCCCAGCCAGGTAAGCAGCGGCTGCGCGCAGTGGTGACCGGCGCGGATGCACACGCCGTCCATGTCCATGATGCTCGCGACATCGTGCGGGTGGATGCCCTTGACGTTAAAGCTCACGACGCCGTGGTGGTTGTCCCAGTAGATCGAGCCGATGATCTGGACAAAGTCGAGCTGCATGAGCTCGCCCATCAGATAGTGGACGAGTGCCTGCTCGCGTGCCTGGATGTTTTCGTAGCCTACCGTGTTGACCAGGTAGTCAAGCGCCGCGCCCGTGGCGAAGATGCCGGCGGCGTCCTGCGTGCCGGCCTCGAATTTCTCGGGGACGGGCGCCCAGACGGCGTCCTGCTCGGTGACCGAGTCGATCATCTCGCCGCCGGTAAGCATGGGCGG
>URNU01000073.1 GCA_900549275.1 uncultured Collinsella sp.
AGTGAATATATACGAATTGGGTGGGCATATATTGGAGCGTCAAAAGAAGTCCCTGCCACCTAGAAGATGGCTCGGCAGTCCTTTAAAGGAGTGGTAGTCATGGCAAGCATGGTTCCTTATCGTTCGGTTTTTGGTGTCCGTCCCTCTGCTAGCTCGTTGTTTGATCTCTTTGATGATATGACCGACCTGGCAAATAACTCTATCGCCTCTAAGGCGTTTCCCGTCGATGTTGAGGACAAGGGCGACGGTTACGAGGTCAAGGCTTATTTGACTGGCGTCGCCAAGGATGACATCGATGTTGAGCTCAATGAGGGTCGTCTTTCCATTAGCGTGAATGTCGAGGAGAGCGAGGAGAACGAGGGCAAGAACTTCCTGCAGAAGGAGTTTAGCTCGTACAGCGCGACGCGCGGTGTGTACCTGAAGGATGCTTCGAGCGAGGGTCTTTCTGCAAAGTACGCTGACGGCATCCTTACTGTTACGGTTCCTAAGATTGTCGAGAAGAAGAACGTTACGAAGATTTCCATCGACTAACGCTATCGGCTATTAGCATCGGTGCCTGCGTTAAGGGGGCTGGGAAGTGATTCCCGGCCCCCTTTGCTGTTTACTGTATGGTCATGGGCCGATATTGCCCGGCGGGACGTATCGTGAGTTTATGCAGCCCCTCAACGCGGGTGGCGGTGCTGCCAAGCTCGTTGTCGAGTGTTGCGTCGAGGGAGCTTGCGTAGCTTTTGACGGTCAGGCTTGGGCGATTGTTGTCTTGGCTAATGTGCATCGCGATAAGCTGCTCGGTGCGATCGGTTACCAGCACGCGTGCGGCATCGGCGGCCTGATCGTTGGAGAGATGTCCTTTTGCAGACAGGATGCGTTCCTGAAGAAAGCGAGGATAGTCTCCTTGGCGCAGCATGGCTACATCGTGGTTGCTTTCGAGTGCGAGAATGCGACAGTCCTTGAGCGTATCGATGGCGCGCTTTGACAACTCGCCGGTGTCGGTGGCAAAGCCAATCGAATCATCCTGAGCGTCAAACCGGTAGCCGACGGGATTGATGACGTCGTGGGATGTCGAATACGTCTGAATGTGGACTCCGGCAATTGAGAGGGTGTCGCCTGGGTCAAATTCCTCAACAGACAGATGCGCGAGGCTTTCTTTTGATGTGAGTGTGCCTCTGCTGGAAAAGACCGGTCCATTCCAATGCTTGCACCACACCTCAAGCCCCTTAATGTGGTCGCTGTGCTCATGGGTGACAACAAGGGCGGACACGTCGTCTGCCGAAAGGCCGAGCTCTGCCATGCGCTTGAGTGTCTCACGACGGGACAGTCCGTCATCGATCATAATGAGCCCCTGCGGGCCCTCGATGAGTGCGCAGTTGCCTTTAGAGCCACTGCCGAGGATATGAAGGTGTAGGCGAGACATAAGATTCCAAAGGATACAATGGGTGCGGACGAATAGAGGAGGAAGCGAATGCCAACGGTATCACAGCATTACGGACACCATGCCGCGCCTGGGACGGTTGATGAGACCCGGATGAGGCAGCAGGCTGCTCCTGTGGTGCTCATGGTATCAGGCGGTGCGGACTCGACGGCACTGCTTCTTATGGCGTGCACATCAAAGCTGGATATCCAAGATGGACGCGGCGTTGCCCCCATTGCTCGCGAGCGCCTACATGTTCTTCATGTAAACCATCATCTTCGAGGCGAGGCGTCCGACGGAGACGAGGCCTTTGTGCGCGAGCTCTGCGCACAATATGGTTTGCCGCTGTGCGTTGAGCACGCTTATTTTGATGGGGAGTCGGGCAATATCGAGGCGGCTGCGCGCGAGGTGCGTTATGCAGCGGCGCGAAGGTATGTTCGCGAACTATGTGCCAAGACGGGGGCGCCGAGAACGGCGGCGCGCATCTGTACTGCCCATACCTCTTCGGACCGCGCGGAAACATTTTTGATGAACGCCATTAAGGGGTCGGGTCCAGCTGGGCTTTCGAGCATTCCCCGTCGAAGGAATATCGTGGTGCGTCCCTTGCTCGACCTAACTCATGGCGAGCTAGTGGGCTATCTACAGGTACATGGACAGCCGTGGCGCGAAGACGAGAGCAATGAGGATGTCTCGTATCTGCGAAACTACGTGCGCCATCGGGTGATGCCGGTGGTGGCGCAGCGTAATGCGAGCGTGTGCAAGACGATTGGCGCCGCCTGTGAGATCCTTGGTGACGAAGATGCGTTTCTATCCCGGCTGTCGGCACAGGCGTTTCGAAGCTGTTTGCGCAAAGAGGCGGCGGGCGCGCTGGTGCTCGATGCCAGACGCCTTGCTGCGGCCGAGGTGGTAATCGCGCGGCGCATCGTGCGACTGGCGATTAAGCGCATCGATCCGGGCGCTCGTCCAGAGATGCGACATGTGGAGCGAGTTCTTTCCTGCGTTGCTGAGGGCGCCGGCTCGGTCACGCTTCCGGCGGGGATTGACGCACGCGTAGAGTTTGGCACGCTGGCGTTTAAGGCGCCGGCGGCTCGTGAGGGCCTGGTCGCGGATTGGGTTACCATACCCGGGCGTTTGTCGCTGGGCGGGGGACGTATACTGATCGCGGAACCGATGGCCGTTGAGCCGGGATGCGATATCGTGCGCCGCGCCCGTGAGCTTGCGGCTGCCGGGGAAGTGACGGCTTTGGTAGACGCGGCTGCCCTGGGTTTTGCCGACAGCGATAGTGGGCGGATCCTGGCGGGCTCGCGTGGCGAGATCCCTGCCGAGGCGCGATTGGCGCGCCTGTGGGTGGACGGCCCCGCACCGGGAGACGTGATGTGCCCGTTAGGGATGAGTGGCCGAAGCAAGAAGGTATCCGACTTGCTAGGCGAGGCTCGCATTCCCGTTTCCGAGCGCGCCGGCGTGCCTATGGTGAGGACGGCGCCGGGAGGTGCCGTGGTGTGGGTCGTCGGAGTTCGCGCGGACGACCGCTTTAAGTGCACGGCGGCGACGCGTGTGGCCTACCTGCTTCGCGTAGTTGATGCGGATTAGCCCCTCGCACCAGCTATTCTGTGCGGCGTTGACGGTATTCCCGCGCTGATGGTGCGCGGGCTGGAAAATATACCCCGTGCGCTGCTAGAATGTGTAGTTCGCGTCCATACGGCGGTGTGTGGGCGATTAAGCACAAGAAAGGGTTGTCATGGCTTCTCAACATCCGGATATCGAGAAGGTTCTGTTTACGCAGGAGGATATCGACGGTATCGTTTCTCGCCTGGGCGAGGAGATTACGCGCGACTACGCGGGCAAGGATTTGGTGCTGATCGCGGTTCTGCGCGGCGCTGTTGTCTTTATGGGCGACCTGATGCGCAAGATCGAGCTGCCGACCAACATCGATTTCATGGCTGTTTCGAGCTATGGCGACGGTGTGAAGTCTTCGGGCATCGTGCGTATCATTAAGGACCTGGATATCGACATCCGTGGTCGCGACGTGCTGATCGTCGAGGACATTCTGGACTCGGGCCTGACCCTCAAGTACCTGATGAAAAACCTCGAGAGCCGCAAGCCCGCTTCGCTGGAGGTCGCTGCCTTCCTGTGGAAGGACGTTGAGAACCGTACCTCGGCCATCACGCCCAAGTATGTTGGAACCCATTGCCCCGATGCCTTTGTGGTGGGCTACGGCCTCGATTATGCCGAGCGCTATCGCAACCTTCCGTATCTGGGCATTTTGAAACCGGAGGTTTATTCGTAAGATGCCCGACGACCGTAACGATAACAATTCCCAGACTCCCCGGGAGCCTAAGATCCCGGGGATGCCCGGAGGCAAGAAGCCCACGCGTACGGGCTGGCTGTATTTTCTTTTGGCTTGCGCGCTTCTGGGCTATGCCTTCTTTAATATGGGCTCCGGCTTTGCCAGCTCCAGCAATACCGTTAAGCTCGCGACGAGCGAGATGGTCAGCGCCATCAAACAGGATCGCGTCGAAGATTTGACCTATACGGTTCAAGACGGAAGCGTGGCGGGTCATTACTGGAAGACGAAAAAGGACAAGGGCGACACGAGCGAGCTCAAGAGCTTCTCCTCGACCTATGTCGGCTCCGATTCGCTTGCCGAGCTTATGGCAGAGCACCCCGACACCAAGTATATCGTCAACACCAACGACCCCGATTTTTGGGGCGACTTGGCAATGAGCGTGCTGCCGACGATTGCCCTGATCGCCATCATGTTCTACTTTATGCGCCAGATGATGGGCGCCAATAATAGGAACATGCAGTTTGGCAAGACTAATGCCAAGACCAACGAGGCCACGCGCCCCAAGGTCAAGTTCGAGGATGTTGCCGGCGTGGACGAGGCCGTCGAGGAGCTCGAGGAGATTCGCGACTTCCTGAGCGATCCGGACCGCTATCGCAAGCTGGGCGCCAAGATTCCGCGCGGCGTTTTGCTGGTTGGCCCTCCGGGTACCGGTAAGACGCTGTTGGCCAAGGCCGTTGCCGGCGAGGCGGGCGTGCCGTTCTTTAGCATCTCGGGTTCTGACTTTGTCGAGATGTTCGTGGGCGTCGGCGCCAGCCGCGTGCGCGACCTCTTTAAGGAGGCCAAGTCTCAGGCTCCGTCGATTATCTTTATTGACGAGATCGATGCCGTGGGACGTCAGCGCGGAGCCGGTCTGGGCGGCGGCCACGACGAGCGCGAGCAGACGCTCAACCAGCTGCTGGTCGAGATGGACGGTTTTGAAGAAAGCGAGTCGGTCATCCTGATCGCCGCAACCAACCGCCCCGATATTCTGGATCCGGCATTGCTGCGCCCCGGTCGTTTTGACCGCCAGATCACGGTCGACCGTCCGGACGTAAAGGGCCGCGAGCAGATCTTGCGCGTGCATGCCGAGAATAAGCCGATGGACGAGGACGTTAAGTTTGAGAAACTCGCCCAGATGACCGTTGGCTTTACCGGTGCCGATCTGGCAAACCTGCTCAACGCGTCTGCGCTGCTGGCCGCTCGCCGTCATCGTTCTGTCATCTCGATGGACGAGGTCGAGGAGTCGATGGAGCGCGTGATTGCCGGACCGCAACGCAAGGGTCGTGTGATGACCGAAGCCGAGCGCACCACGATTGCCTACCATGAGAGCGGCCATGCCCTGGTGGGTCACATCTTAGAGCACTCCGATCCGGTCCACAAGATTTCGATTGTCAGCCGCGGCCAGGCTCTGGGCTACACGTTGCAGCTTCCGCAGGAGGATCACTTCCTCAAGACCAAGAACGAGATGCTCGACGAGCTTGCCGTGTTCTTGGGCGGCCGCGTTGCCGAGGAGCTCATGTGCGATGACATCACGTCGGGCGCGAGCAACGACCTGGAGCGCGCGACCAAGATGGCGCGCGAGATGGTTACGCGTCTGGGCATGAGCGAGGAGCTGGGCACGCAAGTGTTTGGCGAGGCACAGCATCAGGTGTTCCTTGGTCGTGATTACGCCGATCACCAGGATTACTCCGAGGAGACGGCGCGCCGCATCGACATCGAGGTCCAGCGCATTATGCGTGAGGCCCATCGTCGCGCGGTCGAGATTCTGGATGCCCGCCGCGATCAGCTCGATCTGATGGCCAAGGTGCTGCTTGAGCGCGAGACCGTCGAAGGCGACGCCGTGAATGCCCTGCTCGACAACGAGTGGGATGCCTACCTTGAGCGCGAGGGCGATATCCTGGCGGCCAAGGAGGAGCGCAATGCCAAGGCGGCCGGCATGCCGACCAAGAAGCGCGCGCCTCGCATGAGCGAGGAAGAGCTGGCGGCTGATGCCGCGGCATTTGCGCAGGCGGCCATGCAGGAGGATGCCGAAGTGGCATCCGATGGCACTGGCGATGACCATGCCGTCAATGCCGACAAATAGTCCTTGTAGCAAAAAGCCTCCGCGGGAAACCTGCGGAGGCTATTTCTTTTGAGCGATACGGGGCCGTCTGTTGATTGGGGACAGACTTAAATGAGTGTTTTCACACATTTAAGTCTGTCCCCAATCAACATTGCTGCGGCACTTTGCTCGGCTAAAGCGTACAATAGCGCCTATGCGAAAGGGGAACAGATGATCAACGAAACTATGTATGCTCGTGGTGCGGAAAGCTCCATCATCCGCGAGATCTTTAGCTATGGTCTTGAGCGCAAGGCGCAGATCGGTGCGGAGAACGTATTCGATTTCTCGCTGGGCAACCCGAGTGTTCCGGCGCCCGCTGCTGTGGCTGAGTCCATTAAGAAGGCCCTAGAGCTGCCGAGTGACCAGCTGCACGGCTACACTCCCGCGCCGGGCCTGCCGCAATGTCGAGCAGCCGTCGCCGAATCGCTCAACCGCCGCTTTGGCACGAGCTATGAGGGTAAGGATGTCTTTATGACGGTAGGTGCGGCGGCCTCGCTCACCTGCACGCTCAACGCCGTTACCAATCCGGGTGACGAGGTCATCGTTATCGCCCCGTACTTTCCGGAGTATCGCGTGTGGATTGAGAAAGCCGGTTGTACGTGTGTCGAGGCGCTCGCCGATGAAGATACCTTCCAGCTGAGCGTGGGTAACGTGCTCAAGGCGATTACCGACAAGACAGCGGCGGTCATTATCGATTCGCCGAATAACCCCACGGGTGCCGTGTACACGCGCGACACGTTGGCATGCCTGGCGAATGTTCTGCGTGAGGTCAACACCAAGCGAGATCCCGAGAATCCGATTATGCTAATCTCGGACGAGCCGTACCGTGAGATTGTGTATGGCGCCGAAGTGCCCTGGGTGCCTTCGATTTATGAGCACACCATCGTCTGTTACTCGTATTCCAAGTCTCTTTCGCTACCGGGCGAACGCGTGGGCTGGATTTTGGTCCCCAATACCAATCCGCAGGCTGCTCGCCTTATGCCGGCCGTTGCCGGTGCCGCCCGCACGCTGGGCTTCGTGTGCGCACCGGCCCTCTTCCAGCGTGTGATCATCGACTGCATTGATGAGCCGAGCGATGTTGCGGCCTATGCGCGCAACCGCACCGCGCTTACCGACGCACTGACGGAGTACGG
>URNU01000074.1 GCA_900549275.1 uncultured Collinsella sp.
ATATACTGAGCCACGCGCTGGACCACGTTGTGCAGAAAGCCGCCGTAGAGTGCGCCGCTGCTCGAGGTGAGCGTGCTCGGCAGCTCGTGGCCGCTGGCGACCAGGCGCTTGAAGAGCGGGGCGACGGCGTCGAGCGCGCCTTCGATGTCGCCAACCGTGCGACTGGCGTTCCACTGCTCGAGCTCGGAGATAAAACCGTCGATTGCCTCGTCCATGACGGCGGTGACGGCGGCGTCCATATCGGCAAAGTAGTGGTAGAACAATGAGCGCGTACAGCCGGCTCGCTTGGTCACGGCCGATACCGAAAGATGCGACACGCCCAGCTCGGAACTCACGGCGCGAACGGCGGCGAGAATCTCGCGACGACGCTCGTCGCCCGTCAGACGCTTGGCCGCGCTGTCGGGCGCGGGGACGGCGTCGGCCACAGAAGTGTTCGCTGCATTATCGCTCATGCGCTTGCCGCCTTTCATCCGTTTGAGCCCGACCGTTCGCCTAACAGTCTTGAATATTGTTGACGGTTCGTCAATACTATTTTTGACACAATGTCAACAATGGCAGGTGAACGGCATGGGGGCATGTCCGGCCTGCAAAAAAGAGGGGCGCCGCGGTCTCGCCGGGCTGTGGCAAGAGAAGGGACAACCATGATTCTCAACGGACCGGGAATTAGCTACACCGAGCCCGATATCGGTGCGGAGTTTGTGCCGCCGCTGCCGGAGCATCCGCGCGAGGCAATCGTCAAGCTGTGCGAGCACTGCACCAACCGTCTGCTGCATCGCGACGAGCTGCTGGGCTACGAGTACTGGTCGTTTGCCGAGGCCGCAACCGACGAGCAGGCCGAAGTGCTCTGCAAGATGAAGATGCGCCGTCCCTATACGTTGCCCGAGATGGTCAAGCTCACCGGCATGCCCGAGGCCGATATCGAGAAGATGCTCGACGACATGAGCTACACGGGCCTGCTCGAGTACAACTGGGAAAACCCCGAGCGCGCCAAGCAGTGGGTGCTGCCCATGCTGGTGCCGGGTTCTGCCGAGTTCCTCAACATGCGTGTGAGCCAGCTTGAGGAGCATCCGGTCTATGCCAAGTTCTTTGAACAGGCATCCAAGGGTCCGCTGTCCAAGGCTACGCCGATGGTGCCGCCCGGAGGCGCCGGTATCGGCATGCACGTCATTCCGGTCGAGAAGGCCATCGATGCCGCGAGCACGTCGGTGCCGATCGAGCATATCGAGCACTGGCTCGACAAGTACGAGGGCAAGTATGCCGCCAGTACCTGCAGCTGCCGTGCGAGCCGTCGCGTGATGGGCGAGGGCTGCGCCGACGATTCGGCCGACTGGTGCATTGCCGTGGGCGACATGGCCGACTACGTGGTCGAGACCGACCGCGGCCATTACGTGACGCGCGACGAGGTCTACGACATTTTGCGCCAGGCCGAGGACAACGGCTTTGTGCACCAGATCACCAACATCGACGGCGAGAACAAGATCTTCGCCATCTGCAACTGCAACGTCAACGTGTGTTATGCCCTGCGCACCTCTCAGCTGTTCAACACGCCTAACCTGTCGCGCTCGGCCTATGTCGCCAAGGTCGAGAAGGACAAGTGCGTGGCCTGCGGTCGCTGCGTTGAGGTGTGTCCGGCCGGCGCCGCCAAGCTGGGCCAGAAGCTCTGCAGCAAAAAGGCCGGCGGACAGGTGCCCGAGTATCCGCGCCAGGAGCTGCCCGACGCCACCAAGTGGGACCACACCAAGTGGTCGCCCAACTACCGCAACGACAACCGCATCGAGACGCATGAGTCCGGCACCGCGCCCTGCAAGACGGCCTGCCCCGCGCACGTTGCCGTTCAGGGCTATCTGAAGCTCGCGGCTCAGGGCCGCTATGACGAGGCGCTGGCACTCATTAAGCGCGAGAACCCGCTGCCCGCTATCTGCGGCCGCGTGTGCAACCGCCGCTGTGAGAATGCTTGCACCCGCGGCCGTGTGGACGCCGCCGTGGCTATCGACGAGGTCAAGAAGTTCATCGCCCAGCGCGATCTTGATGCCGCGACCCGCTATGTCCCACCCGTGGTGACCCCGACGCGTGCCGGCGGCTTCGACCAGAAGATCGCCATCATCGGTGCCGGTCCGGCAGGTCTGTCCTGTGCCTTCTATCTGGCCGAGAAGGGCTACAAGCCCGTCGTGTTCGAGAAAAACGAGCGCCCGGGCGGCATGCTCACCTACGGCATTCCCAGCTTTAAGCTGCAGAAGGATGTTATCGAGGCCGAGGTCGAGGTCATTCGCCTGATGGGCGCCGAGTTCCGCTATGGTGTGGAAGTCGGTCGCGACGTGACGCTCGACGAGCTGCGCGAGCAGGGTTTTAAGGCCTTTTATGTTGCCATCGGCTGCCAGGGCGGCCGCCTCGCCGGTATTCCGGGCGAGGATGCCGAGGACGTGGCCGTGGCCGTCGACTTTTTGCGCGAGGTCAACAGTGGCAAGATCGACACGCTGCCCGGCCGCACCATTGTGGTGGGCGGCGGCAACGTAGCTATCGACGTCGCGCGTAACGCCTGCCGTCTGGGCTCCGAGCACGTTGAGATGTTCTGCCTGGAGAGCGAGGCCCAGATGCCCGCCAGCGAGGAAGAGCGTCGCGAGGCCGTTGAGGACGGCGCCCACATCAGCTGCGGCTGGGGCCCCAAGGGGGTTCACCTGGACGAGGCCGGTCGTGTGTGCGGTATCACCTTCAAGCGCTGCACGCGTGTCTTTGACGACGAGGGCCGGTTTGCGCCCGAGTACGACGAGAACGATCTGCGCCGTGTCGATGCCGACCGCGTAGTCATGTCGATTGGCCAGTCCATTGTGTGGGGCGATCTGCTGGCTGGCTCCAAGGTGGAGCTTGGCCGCGGCCAGGGCGCCCTTGCCGATCCTCAGACCTATCAGACCGCCGAGCCCGACATCTTTGTGGGCGGAGACGTCTACACCGGTCCGAGCTTTGCCATCGACGCCATCGCCGCCGGTCACGAGGCCGCCGTGTCCATCCATCGCTTTGTGCAGCCGGGCTCCACGCTCACCATCGGTCGCAACCAGCGCCACTACACTGCGCTCGACCGCGACGATGTTGTGATTGAGAGCTATGACAACGCGAGCCGCGAGGTGGCACATGTCGACCGCGACCGCGAGAAGGCTGCACCCTTTAGCGAGTACGTCGAGACCTTTACCGAGGAGCAGGTGCGCGCCGAGACCGCCCGCTGCCTGGGCTGCGGTGCCTCGATCGTCGATCCCAACAAGTGCATCGGCTGTGGTCTGTGCACCACCAAGTGCGCGTTCGATGCCATCCACCTTGATCGCGATCGCCCCGAGTGCTCCACGATGGTCAAATACGAGCAAAAGCTCCCGAGCCTGGGCAAGTACGCGCTCAAGCGCGCCATCAAGATTAAGTTCGGTCGCAAGTAAGTAGTCATAACGGGAACGGCGGAGGAAAAAGTGCACGAACTCGGAATCGTTTACCACATTATCCGCGATGTCGAGAACGTGGCGCGCGCCAATGGGGTGAGTCGCGTTTCGAGCGTCACGCTGCTGTTGGGCGAGGTCTCGGGCGTCGTTCCCGACTTGCTGCTCGACGCTTGGCGCTGGACGGCAGATAAAAAGCCCATCACGCAGGGCGCGGAGCTTATTGTGGAGCCCGTCGAGGCCGTGACGCATTGCGAGGCATGCGGCCGCGACTACGCGACGGTCGAGCACGGCAAGACCTGCCCCCATTGCGGCAGCGGCGAGACATACCTGCTGCAGGGTCAGGAGGTCATGATTAAGCAGATCGAGACCCCCGACGAGGACCCGGCAGGCGCTGTCCCCGATGACCCCTCCGACGCCCCCGATGCCGTCGACGCCGCCAACCCCCTCCACATCGTCTAACCCCTAGTCGTTGGGGACGTCACCAACGACTACTTGCGCTAGAACATAAGTCACGAAAATAGTCAAGTCATGTCTGTTTAAACAAAATAGCAGTAGTACAAGTACATTCGCACTTGCTAAATATCGTTATTAATGAACAGCCTGCTTGTATCTGTAAAGTACATGGCTTGATGAGTGACGCTTTGGCGGGTAATGAGTCGAAAAGCAGCAACGTAATCAATTTGTAACAAACTTAGACGTTTAAACAAATAATGCAACCTTTTACGAATTTAGCTATAATTCCACAAACCAAACAGGTATACTTCCTTCATGTCATGTAGGAAATACGTAGACAAAAAGGAGGTTATGTGATGGTAAGTATTGTTCTTGCTAGCCACGGGGACTTGGCAGCTGGAATCAAGCAGACGGGCTCGATGGTCTTTGGCGATCAGCCGTCTGTTGCCGTGGTCTCGCTCGAGCCGAGCATGGGCCCCGACGACTTCCGTGCCAAGGTCGAGGAAGCAATCGCTTCCTTCGAAGACCAGGAGCAGGTGCTCTTCCTCGTTGATCTGTGGGGCGGCACGCCGTTCAACCAGATCAGCGGGCTCATCGAGGGCCACGATTCCTGGGCTATCGTCACCGGTGTCAACCTGCCTATGCTCATCGAGGCATATTCGCAGCGCTTTGACGCAAAGAACACTGCACATGCGATCGCAAAACATCTCGTGACTGAGGCTAAGGCTGGCGTGCGCGTCAAGCCCGAGTCTCTGGAGCCCGAGGAGAAGAAGCCGGCTGCGGCCGCCGCTGCTCCTGCAGGCGCCATCCCCCCGGGAACGGTCATCGGCGATGGGCACATCAAGATCGCCCACGTCCGTATCGACACCCGTCTGCTTCATGGCCAGGTGGCCACCACGTGGACCAAGCAGATCAACCCCAACCGCATCATCGTGGTTTCCGACGGCGTTGCTCACGACGAGCTCCGCAAGACCATGATCGAGCAGGCTGCCCCTCCGGGAGTCCATGCCAACGTCGTTCCCATCAAGAAGATGGCCGAGGTCGTCAAGGACACGCGCTTTGGTGGCACCAAGGCCATGCTGCTCTTCGAGAACCCGCAGGATCTGCTCAAGGCCATCGAGGCCGGCGTCGACATCAAGGAAGTCAACATCGGTTCCATGGCTCACTCCAAGGGCAAGGTCGTCGTCACCAACGCCGTCGCTATGGGCGATGACGACGTCAAGACTCTCGAGGCCCTCAAGGCCAAGGGCGTCAAGTTCGAGGTCCGCAAGGTTCCTTCGGATTCCTCCGAGGATCTCGACGCCATGTTGAAGAAAGCTAAGGCCGAACTGGCCGCTCAAGCATAGTAAAGGAGGGTCCGATACATGTCTGCAATCACTATTCTGCTTGTTGCGATTGTCGCGTTGCTTGCCGGTATGGAAGGCATTCTGGATGAGTTCCAGTTCCATCAGCCGCTCGTGGCATGCACGCTTATCGGTCTCGTAACCGGTCACCTTCAGGAGGGCATCCTCCTGGGCGGTTCGCTCCAGATGATGGCCCTTGGCTGGGCTAACGTCGGCGCCGCCGTCGCGCCTGACGCCGCTCTGGCCTCGGTCGCTTCTTCGATCATCATGGTGCTCGCCCTCAACGGCGGCGCCACTGATTCGGCCAAGGCCGTTACCGCGGCCATCGCCGTCGCCGTCCCGCTGTCGGTCGCTGGTCTGTTCCTGACCATGATCTGCCGTACCATTGCTACCGCTATCGCTCACGCCATGGACGGTTGCGCCGAGAAGGGCGACTTCTCCGGCATCGAGCGCTGGCAGTATGCTGCCATCCTCATGCAGGGCCTTCGTATCGCCATTCCGGCAGTGCTTCTGTGCGTCATCCCGGCCGAGGCCGTTACCAACGCGCTTAACGCTATGCCCGACTGGCTGTCCGGCGGCATGGCTGTCGGCGGCGGCATGGTCGCTTCCGTCGGTTACGCCATGGTCATCAACATGATGGCCACCAAGGAGACCTGGCCGTTCTTCGTCCTCGGCTTTGTCCTTGCTGCCATCCCTCAGCTCACGCTGATCGCCCTTGGTCTCATCGGCATCTCCCTTGCCCTCATCTACCTTGGCCTTAAGGATCTGGCCAAGCAGGGTGGCGGCATGGGCGGTGGCTCCGGCGACCCGCTCGGCGACATTCTGAACGATTACGAGTAGGAGGGGAGTGATACATATGGCAGAGAACAAGATTCAGCTCACCAAGGCTGACCGCAAGAAGGTTTGCTTCCGTCATCAGTTCCTTCAGGGCTCGTGGAACTACGAGCGTATGCAGAACGGCGGCTGGTGCTTCGCAATGATCCCTGCGATCAAGAAGCTCTACACCAGCAAGGATGACCAGATTGCCGCTCTTAAGCGCCACCTGGAGTTCTATAACACCCACCCCTATGTTTCCGCCCCCGTCATTGGCGTTACCCTCGCCCTCGAGGAGGAGCGCGCCAACGGTGCTCCGATCGATGACGTCGCCATCCAGGGCGTCAAGGTCGGTATGATGGGCCCGCTCGCCGGCGTCGGTGACCCCGTCTTCTGGTTCACCCTTCGCCCGATTCTGGGCGCTCTGGGCGCTTCCCTGGCCATGTCCGGCAGCATCGTCGGTCCGCTGCTGTTCTTCTTCGCGTGGAACATCATCCGTTACGCTTTCCTGTGGTACACGCAGGAGTTTGGCTACAAGGTCGGCTCCTCCATCGCCAAGGACCTCTCCGGTGGTCTGATGGGCAAGGTCACCGAGGGCGCTTCCATCCTGGGTATGTTCATCATCGGCGCCCTGGTCGAGCGCTGGGTGTCCATTTCCTTCACCCCGATCGTCTCCACGGTCAAGCAGTCTGCTGGCGCCTTTATCGACTGGGCTAGCCTGCCCTCCGGTTCCGAGGGTATCAAGGAAGCGCTGACGATGTACAACTCCGTCGGCGCTACCGCCCTTGATCAGATGAAGGTCACCACGCTTCAGGCCAACCTCGATCAGCTCATCCCCGGCCTTGCCGCCGTGTGCCTGACCCTGCTGGTC
>URNU01000075.1 GCA_900549275.1 uncultured Collinsella sp.
CTCGTGGACTTCTCGTAGACGTCGAGACGGTTCTTGATGGTCTCGGGCTTGTCGTCGTCGCGCTGATACATCTCGCCACCGCACTTGGGGCAGGTGGCATCGGCAGCGGTGCCGGTGTAACCGCAGGCGCGGCAGGTGCGACGCGAAGACAGACGATCGATAATGACCTCGGGGGCCACATCGACCAGAAGGGCGCAATCGATCTCGCGACCCATGGCGGAGAGCTCGGAATCGAGCGTCACAGCCTGGGCGGTGTTGCGCGGGAAGCCGTCGAGGATGAAGCCCTGCTGGGCGTCATCGGCGGCAAGGCGCTCCTTGACAAGGCCGATCACGAGCTGGTCGGGAACGAGCTCGCCAGCGTCCATGTACTTCTTAGCCTGAATACCAAGCTCGGTGCCACCCTTGACGGCAGCACGCAGCAGGTCGCCCGTGGAAATGTGAGCGACGCCAAACTCGGCGACGAGCTCCTGTGCGACGGTGCCCTTACCGGCACCCGGAGCTCCGAGCAATACGAGGTTCATGAGCAATCCTCCTCTAGCCTATTTAAAGAATCCATCGTAATCATACATCTTGATCTGGCCTTCGAGCTTATCGACCGTGTCGAGCACGACGCCGACCATGATGAGGATGGACGTGCCGCCAAATGCCTGGATCAGATGGTTACCCGTGAAGGAGAAGATGATCGAAGGCACGATGGCGATGAGCGCCAAAAAGACAGCGCTGGGAAGCGTGATCTTGTTGAGCGCGTTCTTGATGTAGGCCGCGGTAGCCCTACCCGGACGAACGCCCGGAATAAAGCCGCCCTGCTTCTTAAGGTTGTCGGCCGTGTCATCGGGGTTGAACACCATGGAGGTGTAGAAGTACGCGAAGAACACGATGAGGACAACGTTAAGCACCCAGTTGAGCCAACCGGTCGAAAGCGCAGAGGCAACTGCCTGAATCCAGCCGATGCCGGGGAAGAACACGGCAATCTGGGCCGGGAAGTACAGCAGCGCCGAAGCGAAGATGATCGGCACGACGCCCGCAGTGTTGACCTTGATGGGCAGGTAGGTGGTCTGGCCACCCATCATGCGACGGCCCACGACGCGCTTAGCGTAGGAGACCGGAATGCGGCGCTGGCCGCGCTCAAGGAAAACGATCAGCGGGATGACCAGCAGGATGATGGCGCAGATGATCACCATGGTGATGATGCCACCGGCATTGCCCTCGGTGCTGGAGAAAATCGCCTGCGGCAGACCGGCCATGATGTTCGCAAAGATGATCAGCGACATGCCATTGCCGATACCGCGCTGGGTGATGAGCTCACCAATCCACATGATCAGCATGGCGCCCGCGGTGAGCGTGCCGACGATCATGAGGTCGAAGATGATCTCGGGAGCGCCGGCGCCAGTAAAGCTGATGCCGAAGCTCTTAAAGAGGAAGAGGTAACCCACGGAGTTGAGGATTGCCAGAGCCAGGGTGAGGTAACGCGAATACTGCGTAATCTTGGTCTGACCGACCTCGCCCTCGCGGGCAAGCTCATGCAGGGAAGGCACAACGGCCTGGAGCATCTGGAGGATGATCGAGCTGGTGATGTAAGGCATGATGCCCAGGGAGAACACCGAAACATAGCTCAACGCGCCACCAGAGAAAAGATTCAGGAGGGCCATAGCACCTGCGGCGACCGAATTGTTATCGGTCGAGAAAAGGCCCAGCATCCCCTGGAAGGGAATGCCGGGCACAGGAACGTGCGCACCAATGCGGTACACGACGAGCATAGCTATGGTAAAAAGAATCTTTTCGCGCAATTCTTTGATGCGGAAAGCATTCTTAAGACCATTTAGCACGGCAGCTCGACCTTTCCGCCGGCGGCCTCGATCTTGGCCTGCGCAGAAGCGCTGACCTTGTCGACCTTGACCGTGAACTTCTTGGTGAGCTCACCATTGCCGAGCACCTTGACGGGCTCGAACTCGCTCTTGGTGATGCGAGCGGCCTTAAGAGCGGCACCGTCGATCACAGCGCCGTCCTCGAACTTGCGCTCGAGACGCTCAACGTTAACAGCGGTGTACTCGATACGACGGGGGTTGCGGAAGCCCGGAAGCTTGGGCAGGCGCATAGCCAGCGGAGTCTGGCCACCCTCGAAGCCGGCACCCTTGGTGCCGCCAGAGCGGGAACCCTGGCCCTTCTGACCGCGGCCAGAAGTGGTGCCGTGACCCGAAGAATTGCCACGGCCGACGCGCTTGCGGTTCTTGGTGGAACCGGGCGCGGGAGTAAGATCGTGAAGCTGCATTTGCTACTCCTCTACAATCTCGACAAGGTGCTTGACCTTGAAGATCATGCCGCGGACGGACTCGTTGTCAGCAATCTCGCGAACCTCGCGGATCCTGTGGAGACCGAGGGCACGGACAGTACGGACCTGGTCCTGCTTGCAACCGTTGGTGCTGCGGACCTGCTTGATCTTGATGGTGTCAGCCATGCTTAGTTCTCCTTACCGACGAACATCTCGGAGACCGTCAGGCCACGGCGAGCCGCGACGTCCTCAGGGCTGGAGAGCTCCTTGAGGCCCTCGACGGCAGCCTTGATGATGTTGAGGCCGTTGTCGGTACCGAGGGACTTGGACAGGACGTTCTTGATGCCAGCAAGCTCGAAGAGGGGACGCACAGCGCCGCCGGCGATAACGCCGGTACCCTCGACAGCGGGCTTGATGATGATGCGGCCGGCACCAAAGTGACCGAGAACCTCGTGCGGGATGGTGCCCTGCTCGGTCACCGGCACGTGGAACATGTTCTTCTTGGCATCGAGAGACGCCTTGGAGATGGCCATGGGCACCTCAGCGGACTTGCCCATACCAACGCCGACGTTGCCCTTGCCGTCGCCAACGACGACGAGAGCGACGAGGCTCATGCGACGACCACCCTTGACGGTCTTCGACACGCGGTTGATGTAAACGACGCGCTCCTCGAACTCGGAGGCCTCGCGCTGCTGCTTCTGATTACGAGCCATGTGCTACATACCTCCTAGAACTCGAGACCGGCGGCACGAGCACCGTCGGCGAGGGCCTTGACGCGGCCATGGTAGATACGGCCACCACGATCGAAAGCGACCTTGGTGATGCCGGCCTCGATGGCACGCTTGCCAACGAGCTGACCGACCTTCTCCGCAGCCTCCTTGTTCGAGGTGTGGGTGCCCTTGAACTCGGCCTCGAGGGTCGAGGCGGAGACGAGCGTCAGGCTGGAGCCCTTGCTGTCGTCGATGATCTGGGCATAGATGTTGGCGTTAGTACGGGTCACGCGAAGACGCGGACGCTCGGCGGTACCCGAGACCTTGCCGCGAACACGACGCTGACGACGCTTGAGGCCTTCCAGCTTCGCCTTATGCTTGTTCATACGTAAACTCCTAAAAAGGTTGATCTTGCCAGCACCTAACGGGGTGCTGGTCTTATGCGAGTAAGTCGGTTACGACTACTTGGCGGCCTTACCCAGCTTGCGGCGGATGTGCTCGCCAACATAGTGGATACCCTTGCCCTTGTAAGGCTCGGGAGGACGATGACCGCGGATCTCAGCGGCGATCTGGCCGACCTGCTGCTTGTTGATACCCTTGACGTTCACGTGGGTGTTGTCGGGAACCTCGAAGGTGATGCCCTCGGGAGCCTCGACGATCACGGGGTGCGAGAAGCCCAGGGAGAACTCGAGGTTCTTGCCCTTCTGCTGCACGCGGTAACCGACGCCGGCGAGCTCGAGCTTCTTCTCGAAGCCCTCGGAAACGCCAACAACCATGTTGTGGATGAGGGCGCGGGTGAGGCCGTGGCGGGCACGGGTCTCACGCTCGTCGTCGGGACGGGAAACGGTGAGGACGTTGTCCTCGACGTTGATGGTGAGCTTCTCAAAGACATCGAGCTCGAGCTGGCCCTTGGGGCCCTTGACGACAACGTTGTTGCCGTTGACTGCCACTTCGACTCCGGCGGGAATCTGGACAGGCTTATTACCGATACGAGACACGGTGATCTCCTTTCCTTCTACCTACCGAGCGAATTACCAGACGTAAGCGATAATCTCGCCGCCGACGTTGTGCTTGCGAGCATCGCGGTCGGTCATGACGCCATGGCTGGTGGAAATAATGGCGGTACCAAGGCCACCGCGGACGCGGGGCATATCGGCAACGCCGGTGTACTTACGCAGGCCCGGCTTGGAAATGCGGCGGATGCCGTTGATGACCTTAGCCTTCTTGGGACCATACTTAAGCGTGATGTGCAGAGTCTTCTGGGGAACGGTGTCCTCGACATCGTAGCCCTCGATGTAGCCCTCCTCGTGCAGAACACGAGCGATCTCGACGAGCTTCTTGCTGCTCGGCATGGAGACCGTGGCCTTGTTCACAGAGTTAGCGTTACGGATGCGCGTAAGCATATCTGCGATCGGGTCTGTAAGGTTCATACAGATTCTCCTTCGTTCTTGATGAACACGTGCTCTTGGTTCTTCGCCGCCCTTAACGGCAAAGCCTATTTAGCGCGTTTTCCCTGTTCCAAACTGATGCTTGAAACGCTGGTAGTGACTTACCAGCTGGCCTTCTTAACGCCGGGAAGCTCGCCCTTGAGTGCAAGCTCACGGAAGCAGACACGGCACAGGCCGAACTTGCGGTACACAGAGTGCGGACGGCCGCAGCGCTGGCAGCGCGTGTACTCACGAGTAGAGAACTTCTGCTTGCGATTGCACTTGACGATCATCGATGTCTTAGCCACTTATATCCTCCTCACATAGAGTATTGTTCGCCCCAAGCGCCGCCCCCTTGTGGGAACGGCGCTTATAGGGCAGGTGAACCTATTTCTTGAACGGGAAACCGAAGGCGTCCAGAAGGGCCTTGGCCTCCTCATCGGTGTTGGCGGTGGTCACGAAAGTGATGTCCATACCACGCTGGTGATCGACGGAGTCGAAGTCGATCTCGGGGAAGATGAGCTGCTCGGTGACGCCCATGGAGAAGTTACCACGGCCGTCGAAGCTCTTGGCGGAGATGCCGCGGAAGTCGCGGATACGGGGGATCGCGACGGAGGTCAGACGATCGAAGAACTCCCACATACGGTCGCCACGCAGGGTAACCTTGCAGCCGATCGGCATACCAGCGCGCAGGCGGAAGGTAGCGATGGACTTGCGGGCACGGGTGATCATCGGCTGCTGGCCGGTGATGGCGCGCAGGTCGCGCACAGCACCGTCGATGGCCTTGGAATCGGTAGCGGCCTCGCCGACACCCATGTTCACGACGATCTTCTCAAACTTGGGGATCATCATGACGTTCTCGTACTGGAACTTGTCCTGAAGCTGCTGCTTGACCTCGTTGTTGTACTTGGTCTTCAGACGCGGCACATACTTCTCTTCTGCCATTGTTCACTCCTTCTTGGGGTTTTAAGCACGGGGCGTGGCCACGGTGGGTTGTCCTCGTGCCTCCTGACTGCATCCGCACCGCTCATGGCATTTCGCGGTTTGGACTCGACGCAGCAGGAGCCGACAAAACAATCGGTACTATACGCGCATTGGGAGCGTATTTCCAGAAAAACCTCGTCTGCCTGCACAACTCCACAACTCCCCCGCACAACTCGATCCCCAAAAAGCAGTTGCGGTGAAATAGGGACTGTTTGACGGCTTAACTGGCTTAAACAGTCCCTATTTCACCGCAACTCATATATGGGGATGCGATTAGCGCTTGCGGGGGACAAGTTTGGTGCGGCGCAGGTGGATCATTTCGGCGGCAATGGAAATGGCGATTTCCTCGGGATCCTCCGCCTGAATGGCAACGCCGATCGGCAGGTGCAGTCCGTCGATCTGGCCCCGCGTAAAGCCCTCCTGCTCCAGGCGGGCGCGCACAAAGGCCGTCTTACGACGCGAGCCCAGGCAACCCAGATAGGCGGGCTTGGCGCGCATGGCCTGAATCACCACGTCGATATCGGACTTGTGGCCTGCTGTGGCCACGACCACCAAGTCGCGCGGGCCGATGGGGCACAGCTCGTCCAGGTTCTTGTAGTCGACCAGACGACGGTCGTAGACGCCGGGCACCCATTCGGGCGTCAGCGTGCCGGGACGATCGTCGCAGGCCACGACGGCAAAGCCCGCCGCCGTCAGCACGCGAGCCGTCGCGGCGCCCACGTGTCCGCAGCCAAAGATGTAGGTCAGGCCCTCGGGGCAGAGCGTCTCGATGTGCGCCGGGGGAATCTCGGAGGCAACGTTGGTGTAGGTGACCTTACTCCCCTCTTCCCTCAGCGAAAGCTCGGGGCAACCCACCATGGTGCGGCGCGACTCCTCGCCATGGTATTCGGCAGCGTCGCCTTCGAGCGCGCTTGCGATAAACGGCTCAAAATCGATGACGAAGTCGCCGATGCGGCGATACGCCAAGACGTCGGCAACCGACTGGAACAACGGCGCCTGGGTCGCGTCCAGGTGCAGATAGCACAGGCAGATGGCTCCGCCGCAGATCATGCCGGTATCGGAGTTCTCCCCGCCCATGGTGTAGCGGACCAGGCGCGACTGCCCCGCGGCCAGCAGCTCGCGGGCCTCGCCCAGCGCAAAGAGCTCGATTTTGCCGCCGCCGATGGTACCCGCTTGGCTGTCATCGGCAAAAACGGCCATCCAGGCGCCCACGCCGCGCGGCGATGACCCTGCCGTGCCGGCCACGACCACGAGCTCGCACGTCTCACCAGCCTTCAGAGCGCCAAGCGCAGCATTCACCACATCGAGCTTTTCCATTGCAATTTCCTATCCCTGGAATACACCGGTGAGCATAGCGAGTGCCTCGAG
>URNU01000076.1 GCA_900549275.1 uncultured Collinsella sp.
CTGACCTTCCTGCCGATTATCGTCGTGCTCTTCTTGTTCCTCTCCATTCTGGAAGACTCCGGCTACATGGCACGCGTGGCCTTTGTCATGGATAAAGTGCTGCGTCGCTTTGGCCTGTCGGGCCGCAGCTTCGTGCCTATGCTCGTCGGTTTTGGCTGCACCGTGCCGGCTATCATGTCGACCCGTACGCTCCCATCCGAGCACGACCGCAAGATGACGGTCATGCTCACGCCGTTTATGAGCTGCTCGGCCAAGCTGCCGGTCTACGGTCTGCTGTGCGGGGCTTTTTTCCCGCAGGCGACAGTTCCCGCCATGGTCTCGCTCTATCTGATTGGCATTGCGGTCGGTTGCATTGCGGCTTTGGTGCTTAACCGCACGGCATTTAAGGGCGACCCGGTGCCGTTTATCATGGAGCTCCCCAATTACCGCCTGCCAAGCGTCAAGACGACGGTGATGCTGGCATGGGATAAGGCCAAAGACTTTATTACCAAGGCCTTTACCATTATCTTTGCCGCTACCGTGGTCATCTGGTTCCTTCAGACGTTCGACATTCGCTTTAATGTGGTCGCCGATCAGTCACAGAGTCTACTTGCCGGTCTGGGTAGCATTATCGCGCCGGCGCTGGCGCCGCTTGGCTTTGGCGACTGGCGTGCATCCACGGCGCTCGTCACCGGACTTATCGCCAAGGAGAGCGTCATCTCGACCCTCACGGTGCTTTTGGGTGCAACGTCGCCCGCGGCACTGTCGACCATGTTTTCGCCGTTCACCGCCTACGTGTTCCTGGTCTTTACGCTGCTGTACCCGCCTTGCGTGGCGTCCATCGGCGCCGTCAAGAGCGAGCTGGGCGCGCGCTATGCCGTGGCCGTATTCGCATTTCAAGTGACGGTCGCCTGGATCGTGGCGTTTGTCGTGCATTCGGCGGGCATATTGCTGGGATTGGCTTAGGGGCGCGTTGATGCTCCGCGCTTTTGGGCGAGCAACAATTCAATAAAAATGAGCCAAAATACCGTCAATTGTCGGCCTGCGGGGACTGTCCTACGCTGCAGATTGCCGTTCGCTGCCTATTTGCTGCCGTTTACGGATTCGTAAATACTTGCAATCGTCGGTCGATTTAACCGTATTACGCGATGTCGATGCGTATTTTGTGCGCCCCTTTCTACAATCACTTTGTTTCTATTGTCGAACATGTCTTCCGTTTCGCCTGTGTGGGGACGTGGGATGCAATAGTCGTTTGTAGAGGCTCATTGAGGAGGGAATTGATGAAAGAAAAATTCCAATCGTTCGGAAAGGCAATGCTCGTTCCGATTACGCTCATTGCCATTTCCGGTCTCTTTTTGGGTATCGGTAGCGTTTTTACGACCGAACTGACCCTTGTGTCCCTTGGCGTTAATTGGGACTGGTATGCCGCTTCGCCGCTCTTTACGTTCTTCTCGGTATTTAAGGGTCTCGGCGAGGTAATCATTGGAAACCTCGGTGTTTTGTTTGCCGTCGGCTGCGCCTTCTCCTTGTCTCGCAAAGAGAAGGGCTGGGCTGCCTTTTCTGCCCTTGTCTGCTATCTCACCATGCTCAAGACGGTTGAGATTCTGCTTGGAGCAGCTGGCTTGGCTGCCGACAATACAACGGTGGAAGCTCTTCAGAAGATCGGCCTTACGTCCATTCAGGCGAGTGAGCAGTCCGCACTCTACACTACCTCGCTCGGCTTTTTTGGCTACAGCTCTGGTGTCTTTGGCGGCATTATCGTGGGCTGCCTGGTCGCTTGGATCACCGGCCGTTTTTACAAGACCAAGCTTCCGACGGCGCTGGCGTTTTTTGCGGGTAGTCGAACGGTCCCCATTGTATCGCTGGTCGCCGGTGGCATCCTGGGCGGCATCATGTACTTCGTCTGGCCCGTCATCGGTGGATGCTTTTCGGGTATTGCGACGTTCGTGAAAGGCTCCGGTCTGGTCGGTACGTTTGTCTATCGCTGGGTGCTCGAGAGCCTTGTGCCGTTTGGCTTGCATCCGCTGCTCGAGACGCCCATGTATTGGACTGAGCTTGGCGGATCCATGGTCGTCGATGGAACGCGCGTGGTGGGCAATAGCGCCATTCAGCTTGCTCAGCTCGCTTCTCCCAGCAGCGACAAGCTCTTGGTTAGGGCCTTCATGGCCGGCTATGGCATTAACGATTACGCGTTGTTCCCGGGCATCGCCCTTGCTATGTGGTCTTGTGCCAAGCCCCAGAACCGCAAGAAGGTTGCGGGTCTTTTAATCCCCACAGTGATTTCGACTGTTTTCTTTGGTGTTACGGAGCCTATTCTCTTTACGTTCCTGTTTGCCGCCCCCTGGCTCTACTTTGGCGTTTACGCTCCGCTTTCCGGACTGGGTGAAGTTCTCTCGGAGGCAATGGGCGTTTCGGTGTACCAGGGAAATATCAAGGACCTGATCCCATTCTTATTCCGCCCCGAGAAGCTTAATCTGCTTCCGTACCTTATTCTGCTCCCCGCCTTTTTCCTGGCAGCTTTCTTCCTTTTCCGGTTCTTTATTACTAAGTTCGATATCAAGACGCCCGGTCGAGATGATGGTGACGATATTGAGTTGATCAACAGCAGAGCCGAGTTCGAGGCAAAGGCCGCTGAGGCAAAGGGCGAGTCTGATAGCACTTCCGAGAAGGCAGTCCAGGGCCATGCGACCAAGGACAGCGCGCTTGCTGTCGGCATTGTCGAAGCGCTTGGTGGAGCCGACAACATTGATGATCTTGACAACTGCATCTCACGTCTTCGCGTGATTGTCAAGGATGGTTCTAAGGTTGCAGACGACGAGGTGTTCACCAAGAATCTTGAAGCTATGGGCGTTATCCGCCTGAGCGACAAGGCAATCCAGGTCGTTTACGGTCCTCGTGTCGGCGAAGTCGCTTCTGAGGTGCACGACGTTCTCGGTGACGAGTAAAACGCGCAAGTGGCTTGCAATTGCATAGTGCAATTCCAGGGCTTGGCTTCCTATCGCATGATTTAGGGGGCCAAGCCTTCTTGTTTTAGATTGTCAAGGCAGATACTCAATAGTTCTTCGAATGCGAGAATGCAACTCCCGGTAAAGCAGTTAGGCTTAACGTTCTTAAGATCCATTGGGTGATCGTCATGTATCGTAAAGATCGCGTCTGCCGTCTTGGCGAGCTCGCTGTCTTCGTTGCCGGTAAACGCGAGGGTCGTAATGCCCGCGTCGTGGCATGCCCTTGCGGTTTCCAGGATGGCTTCTGTCTGGCCCGATTTGGATATGAGCATCATGCAGCTGAGCGTATTTCGGTTGGATTCGACAAACTGATCGGTTTCTAGGAAGTCCTGTATGACGGCCAAAAAGCCAAGTCCAACGAGCTTGGTCGCCATGTACTGCGCAACGATGCGTGAGAAGCCCTCTCCGTTTACTCCGATCATTCTGTTGCGATGCAGTGCGGCGATGAATACGTCTACATCTCCGGTGTGGCATACGAAGTGGACGCTACTGTCTTTGAGTGATTGATTCATTTCGCGGGAGACATGCTGAAGGTGCTTGAGATCGTACATCATTTCGCGGTAGCCACGGTAGCCGAGCTTTTTCGAAAGTCTGATGACTGTCGTCATGCTGGTAAAGCATGCCATGGCGACGGGTTTTATGCCAATATCATCGAGGGTGTCGATATTGTTGAGCAGGTATTCGAGTACGCTTTGCTCGGTTTCGGATAGCTTTGCGGCTGAGTAGAGCTTGGAAATCTGCTTTTTATCAACCATCGGTGCCCCTTCCCGCCGGACGTGTGTGGCCGCTTCCGTTGCGTAAATAATAACTCCTTGGGGAATTCCTTTCCCGCCTTGCAGCCGGGGCGGGAAGCGGCCCTTCATGCTGGATACAATATCCAAACACAGGCGAACCATGCAATATTGAATGTGCTATTTGGGGGTTTCGATATGAAACTTACGGTCATAGGTGGCGGTGGCGTCCGCTCCATGTTTTTGGCAAAGAGCATAGCCCAGCAGGCGTCATCGCTTGGGATCGACGAACTTGTGTTTATGGACAATGATCCCGAGAAGCTGCGCATCTACGGTGGCCTTGCCGCCCATGTCTCGGGCATGCTTTGCCCCACGCTTAATTTTTCACTGACGGGCGATGCAGTCGAGGCCGTTAAGGACGCCGATTACGTGATCACGACGATTCGCGTCGGTGGGGACCATATGCGCGTTCGCGATGAGCGCATTGCTCTTTCGCATGGGGTTCTTGGCCAAGAGACGACTGGCGCAGCCGGCGTGTCTTTTGCCATGCGCTCCGTCCCTGCGCTTGCTTCGTATTGCGAGTTAATCAAGAAGTACGCAAAGCCGGGCGTCAAGGTGTTTAACTTTACTAATCCCGCTGGCGTCGTATCTCAGGCCCTACGCGATATGGGCTATGATTTTACTTATGGCATTTGCGATGCCCCCTCGGGCATGTTGCATCAGTTTGCCGAGTATAAAGGCGTTGATCCCGCATCGGTTCAGGGCGAGTGCTATGGACTCAACCACCTCTCGTTCTTCCGCAATGTGACGGTTGACGGCGAGGACATCATGCCCGACTTGATCCACGACGACGGGGCATATGCTCATACAGATCTTAGGTTCTTCGAGAAGGATCTCGTTCTAAATCGCGGATGCGTGCCAAATGAGTACCTATACTATTTCTACTATCGCGAGCGCGCCGTTGCCAACGTTCTCTCTTCGCCCCAGACGCGCGGCGAACTAATCGAAGAAATTAATCGAGAAATGACGAGCGAGCTTGCATCTATCGATATTGAGAACGACTTCGAAAAGGGCCTCGCGTGCTTTGAGAAGTGGTACGGAATGCGCGAAAACAACTACATGGCGGCCGAGACAGGTATTCACCGCGACAAGCCGTGGACGTTTGACGTGTACGGCAAAGATGCTGGCGGATACGCAGGTGTCGCGCTCCGTTTCATGGATATTGCTCGCTCTGGCAAGACGCAGCAGATGATCCTGTGCACCCCCAACAATGGCGCCATCCCCGGCCTTCTCGATACAGATGTCATTGAGTCAACGTGCGATATCTCCACCGATGGCTGCGTACCGCATCGCGTCGAAGCCGATTCTGTGCCCGCGGGAAACCTCGAATTGATTCGTCGCGTCAAGTACTACGAGCGCACCGTGGCGCGTGGCATCGTTAACCGATCGAAGCGCGACATTGTCGAGAGCCTCGCGATGCACCCGCTCGTTAATTCGTACTCCTTGGCGAAAGATATCGCCGCGCAGTACTTTGAGCTTAACCGCGACTACATCGACGGCTGGACAGACTAGTCTGGACGTTAAAACTAGAAATTATGGATGGGCGGACCGGCGTTTATATTGGCGCCCGTTCGCCCTGCCTAGTAAGAAAACGGGTATAGAGTGAACTTGCGAGAGAACTTCAATGTCTTTCTGGAATCGGGCGATCGGGCGAAGGGATGCCGCAGTGGCTGCACGATGGCGTTATATATCCCCTTGTTTGTTATGAGCGCGCTTCAAATTGGTGTATCAAACGTTGCAACTGAGCTCGCCTATATCAATCCGTCAATTACGCTTATTTGCACTGTGGTCGCGGCCTTTTTAAACCTGCTTCTATCGAATGTGGCTTTTTCATTATTTGCCGTCGACCGGTCCAAAGAGACGGTGCAACCTGTTCGAACCCCTCCGGTTTGTCTCTTGGCCTCGACGGTTCCCCTCCAGATTTCTGGGGCGTTACTAATTTATTTGGTTCACTTGATTTTATCGGCAATTGTAGTCTTTGCCTCGCTTGCGAGCAGCCAGCTCGGGGTGTTGTGCTCGCTTGTGGTGGCAGTAATCGTGACGCTTCTTTCCGCGTCGTTCGTATTCGTGTTAATTGAAGATGCGGGCGTGGAGCAGAGGGGGCTACGAGGCATTCGGTTTGCACCACGCTACATCATGCGTTCGGTCACGGTGCTTCGTTCCTCCTGCAGGGAAATCGCGCGTCCCGCAACGATGCTGGTGGCATGGAACCTGGTTGCAAGTTGCGCTATCCAGGTTCTTATTGGATGGGTAGTTTCGAGTGCGGCGCTCCCGTCGGCACTTTCAGTGACGGCGCTTGTACATGAGGGACTTTATTATGGGGCGTTTGCTTATATGCTGCTTTTGCTAGTTCATTGTGCGGTTGCGAGTTGGCTCGAAATTGACGTGCTCATGGGGGTGTCCTTGTGCGTATCCGAGCAGGCGCGATAGCCCGAAGATGAAGCCGCGTTTTCGACATTGAGTTCCTGCGTACCTTGCTTTCTAAGCAGAATTGGCGCGCCGTCTGTTAACGATCGTTTTCCAAGACTTCTTTTGCTGCTCATTTTATAGACTTCTCATTGCTATAATCGCCTACCGCTCAAGATAATCGGAGAGGTTTTCCTATATGGCTCAAACAAAGCAAGGTGGTATCGCACTCAGGCAGTGGCTCCCGCTTATCGGGCTCGCCTGCTGTGCGTTCGTGTTCAACACGTCGGAGTTTATGCCCATCGGCCTTCTGACTGATATCGCCGCGTCGTTCTCGCTCACCGAGGCCCAGGCAGGCATCATGATCTCGGTCTATGCTTGGGGCGTCATGCTGCTGTCGCTGCCACTCATGGTGTTTGCCTCGCGCTTTGAGTTCAAGCGGATGCTGCTCGGCGTGCTCGCCGTGTTTTCTCTGGGTCAGTTCCTGTCCGCTGTGGCGCCGACCTATCCCATCCTGGTCTGCGCGCGCCTGGTGGTCGCTTGCGCACATGC
>URNU01000077.1 GCA_900549275.1 uncultured Collinsella sp.
CAGGAGGTATCTGCTCCTGCATAAGGGCAGTCTGGGTTCCCGCGTACAACGGGGAGCATGCGCCCATAAGAAAGCTCACCGGCAGGAAAGCAGCGAACAATGACGGGCCGAGCGATCCGGATACGATTGCGGCAATGCCGAAGCCGGCAATCGCGGCGACCATGGTGAACGACCTATTGCGGAACCCTCCCGTGGCCGCCAAAATGCCGGACCCAGCCAGCATGCCTGCAGAAAAAAGGATTTCCACCAAAGCGGCATCCCCCGTGCTACCGCCAAAATGCCCCAAGGTCATTATTGGGAACAATGCCGCGAGCGGAGAGAACGCGAAAGCGAAGACGAACCCGCACCAAAGAAGGGCGAACAGCCCCCTGTACTCCCTAATCAGCTTGTAGCCGTCCGAAATCTCAGAGAAGAGCTCTCGAACCTTATTGGAAAAGGACAAGCTGCGGTCGGCTTCATCGAGGCCCCCTGCGTCTATCTGTGCGGCGAGGACGGCTAAAGAAGCGAAAAGCGCTCCCAGCACGTCGAGGACAATCATAGCGGTAATGCCCGCCACGGGATAAATCACTGCTGCAAGCGCGGCGCCAAGAATGTATCCGCCGGACTGAATCGCCTGAGTCACCCCCGATAGGCGAACGAGATGCTCTGGCGGGGCGAGATGGGGCGTGAGAGATTGGGAGGCTGGCGTGTAGAACGAAGTACCAACTGCACGGAGAAACAGGGCGATGAGAATTAGCCATGCAGGTAAGCTGCCGGCCAACGAGGCAATCGCCAAGGCGGCACCCACCGCGGCAATGAAGAGGTCGGCGCCGATGAGGACACGTTTCAAAGGCAGTCTGTCGACAACGGCGCCCGCAAGGATTCCGAACAAAGCAATCGGCAGAAAGCCTGCCAGCGATGCTAAGGAGAGGAGAGAAGACGACCCTGTCGTGAGGGCGAGATGCCAAATAAGACCCATTTGGAGAATCGAACTCGTCAATGTCGAAACGAGCTCCCCGCCCCATACGAAACAAAGCTTGAATTGCCATGAATGGCACAGCAGAACAGACCTGCCCCGAGAGGTTTCAAATATCATGGTTATGTCCAATCGTGAAATGGCGTGCAGAAAAACAGCGCGACGCCACAACAGCGCCGCTTTCTAGGCGCTCATCCACGTGCGGAAAAGACCAACCACGACACCCCTCCTTTGTTAATTCGGTCTGGCAAACCATGTAATATTAACGAGGCTTGAGTTTGCCTGTCAAGAATCGAGCATCGGTAAGGGCAATCCTCTCTGGCCATTCGATTCCTTTTGTATCTTTGGTTGCATAGGTGACCCGCCAGGGCTATTACGCGTGGAAGAGGCGCCTGCCGAGCTGGCCGATGAGGCGCTGAAGATGGCCCTGGTCAGGCGAAACGATCCCAAGGGATGCGTACATCATTCGGATAGTAAGAATGTTGCCAGCAGGTTTTGCGGCAACCGCAAAGGAGCCGTATCCTGCAGCTGGAATCACGTTGCAGCATCCTGACCCGCATTCCGATTGGCGGACGGCCCGCTTCGGCATCCTGACCAGCACAGCGATCGAGCCTTGTCATTCCTTGGATATGCCGGTTGCTCGGGGCGGTCCCGACGGAGGCCCTCGCCTCCCCGGTCCGTGACCCAAGAAGGGCAAGCATGCTGATCTGCATGGCTGGTTCCTCCTTTATGTAGACGACCATGCAAAGAAGGGACAACCGAGGAGGCAGGTTACTGATGCGGGCTCCCGCACGCCCATGACTACCCGACGGGCTGTTTTTCATCTCCGATGCCCGCATTGCAGCATGAACGAATGTGCCTCGACATCTCTGCTGGCATGGTACGACTGGGATCGCACCTCGACGCATCCTTGCGCATACTGCCTTCCAAGTTTCGAAACCGGGAAGGAAAGTGTATGTGAGCGACGATATCGGCGCCGATTCGACGCTCGAGAGGGAGATTGCGCCGATTCTATCCATCGGGGATGCATTCCCGAAGATTCTCATCACTCGCACGAGGCATGAGCCCCATACCCGGGAGTGCGTGCTCGTGCTGAATTTCGCGAGGTGGCTGCTTGGCGGGTAGGGTTCTGAACGTCGCATTGGGATATCGCGCGACAGGGCACGCAGGGCTGTTTGTGCCCGCACGGGAAACGCCGTCGCCATGCGGGCGGCCTGTCGTGTCCGATTAGCCTTTTGCTAAACAGGCTTACGCCAACTCATGGGCAAGCCACCTGAGACTATTCACTTTGCTTATCGTTGACAAAGACCTGTGGCCTGCGGTTTTGTGAACGGCTCGTAAGCCACCCGCGTCGACTCACTTACTGTTGAAGCTGGTGGTTTGCAGGCTCAAAGGCGGTTGAGTTTCAAAACGGGCGTTTTTCGGCGATATCGAGCCTCCAAAGGCGGCTCTCCGTGCCCCTTGGGACAAAAATAAAAACTCAATACTCTGAGTTTGAAAATGGTTTTTGAAGTTGTCCCAGCTTTTGTCCCCGAAGCCGATGAAACGCGACGTCGCGTCATTCAGCGGCACTCACTTCGAGATGCCGCCGAAAACTGGGTGCAACTGGAGTGACGAGACGGCAAAACTATAACCACCGAGTGGGAATAAACGATATTCGTTGATTTCAAGCCTCTGACCTGCGAAAACAGGTCGGGGGCTTCTTATTTTGCAACCTCTGTGCAACCTTTGCGGTTTCGCGCCCCGTGAACAGGGGACGTAGCGCTGTTCACGTCTGGGCCCATGTCGGCACCGATCAATGCCCGCGCTGCTTCTGCTTGCGCTTCAGCTTCCGCTGCTCGAAGCACGTCGCCCGGGGTTCCTCGCCAGAGGAGAACCGACCGTTCCTTGCGAAACCGCGAGACCAGCTATATCCGCTTGCTGCGGGCTTGCTTGAGCCAGTTCCTCTTGAAAGAGCCTATACCTCCGAAGAACTTGTTGTACGTCTCACCGTTCTCCTTGGCCTCGCACTTGACCAAGGCAAGTTCGATGGTGCAGAGGTAATCCGCCACTTGCTCGAGGCGGTAGTCGGTCATCGAGGTCTTGCGGCGTCGGACGACCCCTTTTGAGAGGACCTTGCCCACCGAGCCGTCTCGCCCACGGAACAGAAGGAGCGCATCCTCGCGACCTTCGGCGACCTATGCTGCGAGATGGAGGGCTGCACCATCGCGCAGGGCCCTTTCCAAAGCGAAGTGTCGAGCCGAAGTGTTGAGCGTCGGCCCTGAATGTTCAATGGCCGTTGTTTTCTGCCCCTCAAGTGGTGAACTTCTCCTCGGGGCTGTTGATTCCCCCACGCGCCCCCTTCCGTTCTCTGTGTTCCCCTTATACTCCTTGTACAAGGAGGTAAGAAGTCATGGACAAGACCGCACAGGACAGCTTGGCAAAGAAGCCCGTCGACATGAGGGACAGGATTCTCGAGCATCTCGAGGCCCTCACCTCTGCCGTCTCGCTCGACGACCTTGCCCGTCTGTCCACCTCCGACATCGCCGAGACGCTCATCATCTCCAGGAGTCTGGCGAGCCAGTACCTCAACGACCTTGTTCGCGCCGGCCTTGTGGTTAAGGTGGCGGGCAGGCCTGTCCGTTATTTTCATCGCCGCGCGTTCCAGAAGCGTTTTCAGGTAAAGCTCTCTGCAAGCGAGTACGCCTCGCTCGCCGACCTCATCCAGGCGACGGGAATCGCCGATCACCGCGACTTCGCGCGTGCCGTGGGCTTCGACCTGAGCCTCAGCTCCGTTGTCGAGCAGTGCAAGGCTGCGGTTCAGTACCCTCCGTTTGGCCTGCCCATCCTCTTGAGCGGCGGCGTGGGTGTCGGTAAGTCTTTCCTTTCTCGCCTTGTGTACGAGTACGGCAAGAACCAGGGCTTGCTGTCCCGCGACTCCTCCTATGTGCGCATCGACTGCGCCGGGGTCCCGGACGCCGCCTCGTTCAACGGGCTTCTTGACGAGTCGATCGCGAAATCGCGCGGGGGTGTGGTCTTTGTCAACGGCATCGAGGCACTCTCTCCCTCTGCGATGGAGCACTGCCTTGCGACGGCCCTCGGGCTCGATGCCTCCCAGGATGCGCCGCGCGCTCGCCTCGTTCTTTCGACGGCGCTTTCCGCCGATGACCTGAAGGTTTCCTCGGCCTACAGCAAAATGCCCATCTGTGCCCGCGTCCCCTCACTCAAGGAGCGGACCCCCGAGGAGCGCGAGGATCTCATCTTGAGCTTCCTGCGCAGCGAGGGGTGCCGAATCGGTTCTGATGTGAAGATCAGCCGCGGCGCATACCGTTGCCTCGTGAACGCGGACTTTTCCGATAACATCGCCGGCTTGCGCGCCTGCGTGACGAACTGCTGCGCCAAAGCGTTCCTCAATCGCGAGGGCGACTACGTCGTCGTTCGCCCGTATCTTCTTCCCAGCGGGCTCCTCTCCTCCGCGCAGATCGATCAACAGCCCGACGATGGCGCTCTGATCGACGCGTCCCTGGATACCGCCGAGAGCACAGGGCCGGTCGAGCAGGCGCTCGATGCCCTGTGCTCTCTCGATGAGCGATTCTGCGCCGGGGAGCTCTCTGTCTCCGAGCTCGTCTCGCAAGCTGTCTCCGCTGTGCGCGGCGTTGAGGATCACTTGATCTTCGGCCACGGCGTCGCCTCATCGAGGTCGCGCGCCTTCGAGCGCGTCGTGGGCGCGGTCCTTGCCGACGCAGGCTCTTCTTATGGCATCGAGCTTTCGAGGAAGGTCACTTTTCTACTGGCCCAGGAGATTTGCCTGCAGTTGTGGCCGGGCATCGGCCTGGCTAAGCGAAAGTCTGCCTGTGCGGAGCAAATCTCCCATCTCCTCGGTGCCGTGACCTCCGAATTGCCGTTTGCCTCGAGCGTCTCCGATCAGGTCGCCGCAGACATGGAAGGGGCACTCGGAATCTCGCTCGATCACTTCACGAAGACGCTTCTGACGCTGTGCGTCGCATCGGAGTCTCGCGACGCGAAGGCCCTTCGGACGCTCTGCGTCATCTTGTCACACGGCTACTCGACGGCGACGAGCATCGCCGACGCGGCGAACCGTATGCTCGGCGTGCATGTGTACGAGGCGGTCGACATGCCCTACGACCAGCAGCTGAAGGACATTGTCGGTCCGCTCCAGCGCCTCGTCGACCGTCACTCGTACTGCACTGGGGTCGTGTTTCTTGTTGACATGGGCTCTTTGGAGGAGGCCTATAAGGCCCTCGAGAACGTTACCGACTCCACCATCGGGGTGGTGAACAACGTCTCCACCGGGCTCGCGCTCGAGATCGGGTCCGGGCTGCTCGTCGGCAAGTCCATCGCCGAGGTTCTTGGCGATGCGACCGCCGTGTGCGTGACGCACTGCAAGGTGATCGAGCGCGTCAACCGTGAGGACGCCATCGTCTTCTGCTCCGAGTCCGGGGTCGACGCCGCGGAGAGGATACGCCAGCTCGTCTCGCAGAGCCTCCCGCGCACCATAGGCGCACGCCTGCTCACGAGGCCCTTCAAGCAGCTCGTCACGAACGGGTCGAACGACGCCGTTTTCTCCGAGCACCGCGTCTGCGCCGTCATCGGCACGGGAGACCCCGGGATTGCCTCCGTTCCCTTCGTCGCCCTCGAAGACATTATGTCGACGGCGTCCGCCTCGAAGGTCGATGCCGTGTTCGGCAGGTGGCTTGACGCTTCCGAGCTCTCTTCTTTCCACGAGAAGCTGCTTTCGAACATGACGCTGCAGAACGTTATCCGCTCCATCACCATCCTCGACCCGGAGCGGCTATTCCACGAGATCGAGAGCGCCGTGCACGAGCTTCAGCGCAGAACGGGCGAGAAGATCGGCAGCAACGCCATCATCGGGCTGTACGTTCACCTCTGTTGCCTCGTTGAGCGCCTTGTTACCAGAAACCCCATTGAGACCTACGTTGGCCAGGACCGCTTCGAGGAGGAACGCGCCGATTTCATCGAGTCCTTCAGGCAAAGCTTCTCGAGCATCTCGACGCGCTATCGCGTGGAGGTTCCTGTAAGCGAGATCGCCTACGTCTTCGACTACATCAGCGTGAGCGCCGCCCCGGCGCGAGAGGAGCGTCTCGGCTCCTCGAGCCTCCTGTTCGACGAGTGACCTTCCCCGCGCCGCCGCGAGCTGACCGCGCGTCCTCAATAATCCGATAACCCCTTGCCCGGCGCGAATCCGGATAGCGCCGAGGCAGTACCGAACGTAAAACTTCATTTGATAGGAGCAAACATGAGTGTTGTTATGGCACGAATCGACAATCGCCTGCTTCACGGCATCATCGTGACGCAGTGGGCCCCGGTGTCGGGCGCGACCCGAGTCATGGTCATCGACGACAAGGTCGCCGGCGATGAGGTCCTGAAGTCCACCATGAGGATGGCGCGCCCCGCGGGCATGGCCGTCTCGATCATCTCTGAGGAGACCGCGCTCAAGAACTTCGCGGCGGGCAAGTACGACCGCGAGAAGGTCTTCGTCATCGCGAAGGAGCCCGAGACGATGCTTCACCTGGCCGAGTCGGGCGTCGAGTTCCCGTCGCTGATCGTCGGCGGCTCTCTTGTCAAGGAGGACGGCGTCCAGCTCACCCAGCGCGCCTATGCCTCCGCCGAGAACGTCCAGAGCTACAAGGCGCTCATCGCCCGCGGCGTCAAGGTGACGGCACAGTTCGTGCCCGCCGACAAGCCCGTCTCCGTCGCCGACCTCATCTAAGGAGGGATCA
>URNU01000078.1 GCA_900549275.1 uncultured Collinsella sp.
TACGAGATACGGAACTGTGACTGGAGTTCAGACGTGTGCTCTTCCGATCTCGGATGCTCAACGGGCTTGACCGTATCTATTCGGAGTTCGCGCGCACCTGCGGTCTTTCGGACTGCGCCTATTGGATGCTCGTCGACACCAGTACGGCGGGCGGTAGCATTGCTGTAAGTCGTCTGACAAGCGAATGGTTCTATAGCAAACAGACCATAAACTCGGCCATTAAAACCTTGACGGCGCGGGGTTTCGCCACGCTGGAGTTTGTCGAAGGCAGTCGCAAGAACAAGGTTGTGAGCCTGACCGAAGAGGGCAGGCGATTTGCCGGGCGTTATGCGCTGCCGGCACTCAAGGCCGAGCAGCGAGCCTTTGGCGCGCTTGAGCCGTGTGAGCAACGCGAGATTATGCGCTTGATCGGCAAATTTTCTCAGGTGCTCGGTGACGAGTGCGAGACATTTAAGCGGCAGGTGGCAGCTGAAGGTCAGATGCAAGATCGACGTGAGGGGGAGCCGTGCGACTGCTAATGAGGTTTTTGAAGCCCTATCGAGGGCTTGTCGCAGTGACGCTGCTGGTGCTGCTGGTGGATAACGTCGGTACGCTGTTGGTTCCCACGATGCTGGCGAACATGGTCAACACCGGTATTACCACGGGCGATGTCGACTACATTTTACGCAACGGCCTATACATGTTTATTGCGACCAGCATGGCTAGCGGCGGCACGGTGCTGGGCTGCTATCTTTCGGCGCGCCTGGCCGCCAACGTGGCCTGCGATATCCGCAATGCCGTGTACGACAAATCGCTCGAGCTCGCTGCCAGCGACTTTGAGCGTTTTGGTACCGGATCGATGATCACACGCTCGCTCAACGACATCAACGTGATTCAGCAGGCTATCTTGCAGACGATTCAGCTGGTGCTGCCGGTGCCGTTCTTGGCCGTCGCGGGCATCATTTTTGCTTGGTTCATCGATCCCGCTATGGGAACGCTGTTGGGCGTGGTTGTTGCGATCGTGCTGGTGGCGGCGGTCTTTACGGTGGCTAACGCCGCGCCGATTTTTATGCGCCTTCAGAGCTTTATCGACCGTATGAACGTGGTGCTGCGTGAGAACATCGTGGGCGTTCGCGTCATCCGCGCTTTCAATAAGGAGCGCCACGAGGAGCAGCGCCTGGACGAGGTATTTAGCGATTACGCGGCCAATGCCATCAAGGTCAACCACCTGTTTGTGGGGCTCGACAGCTCCAGCTTCTTTTTGATGAACATCGCCGAGGTAGCGGTGCTGTGGGTGGGCGGTAACCGGGTGGGCGCCCATGCGATGCAGATCGCGAGCATCTCGGCGGTGCTGGAGTACGCGATCCTGATTCTGTTCTTTGTGATGATGGCGCAGATGGTGATTTTGACGCTTCCGCGTGCCGCCGCGTGCCTCAACCGTGCGCAACAGGTGCTGGAGATTGAGCCGAGCATCGTCGATGGTGAGGGTACGCTCGACGCGGGAACGTCCGACTCAAAGGACGGAACCGGCGTGGTTGCCGTGTTCGACCATATGTCGTTTCGTTTTGACGACGCCGACGAGGACACGCTGTGCGATCTGAACTTTACCTGTCGCCGCGGCCAGACGACCGCGATCGTCGGCTCGACGGGCTCGGGCAAGTCGACGGTGGCCAAGCTCCTACTGCGCTTCCACGATGCCACCAAGGGCGCCATTCGCCTGGACGGCGTCGACCTGCGCGAGCTTTCGCAAGACGAGATTCGCGGGCGCATTGCCTATGTGCCGCAAAAGGCATGGCTGTTCTCGGGCACCGTGGCAAGCAATCTGCGCTTTGGCAACGAAGACGCGACCGAGGCCGACATGCTTCATGCACTCCAGGTTGCCCAGAGCACCTTTGTGCTCGATCAGCCGCAGGGGCTCGATACCCCGGTGGCGCAGGGCGGCACGAACTTTTCGGGCGGCCAGCGCCAGCGTCTGGCTATCGCCCGTGCGCTCATGAAGCATGCCGATCTATATATCTTCGATGACAGTTTTTCGGCCCTGGACTTTAAGACCGATGCCGCCCTGCGCCATGCGTTGCAAGACGAGACGCGTGACGCTGCGGTGCTCATCATCGCGCAGCGCATCTCGACGATCTTGCACGCCGACCAGATCGTCGTGCTCAAGGACGGCGAGGTTGTGGGGCTGGGCACGCATGGCGAGCTTATGGAAACCTGCGAGGTGTACCGCGCCATCGCGGAATCGCAGATGAAGGGAGGTGAGTAGCATGACCGAGGAGCTCGAGAAACAGGGCGGTGTTGTTGATACCGCCGCTGCGGACGCTGCCGATAAAACGGTCGACCAGACTGTCGTAGCACCCGAGCTGGATGAGGCCGCCAAGGCTGCAGCCGCGCGCGAGGCTCGCCGCCAGGCGCTCTATGAGGAAAATGAGCGCGCGGAGGATGAGCGCGCCCGAGCCGAGGCGGAACGCATGCGCGATGTGGACGATGAAGACGAGGACGAGACGCCTCGAGATACTTGGGCGACGGTGCGCCGCCTGTGGAGCGAGGCTGCCGGCGACCATTGGCGCTTCTATATCGTGTTCGCGAGCATTGTGTTCTATGCCATCTTTAACACCGCTGCGCCGGCATATAGCGCCCGCGTGATCGATGAGCTGTGGAGCCACATTCAGGTGGCGTTTGCCAACGACACCACCTTCAATATCACCTGGGAGAACTGCGGCAGGACCATCTTCATCTACTTTATGATTTGGACCGCCGCTGCCTCGTTCTACGCGCTCCAGAGCTTTTTGATGTCGAGCGTGGCCGAACGCCTCAACCTGCGCCTACGCAACCGCATCGCACAAAAGCTCAACCGTCTGCCGCTTGCCTTCTTTGACGCGCATCGTCCCGGCGAGGTCGTCAGCCGTGCGACCAACGACCTGGACAAGATGTCCGAGAGCATGCAGCGTGGCTTGCTGCAGCTTCTGGTGTCGATCGGTACCGTGGTGGGCGCCGTGAGCGTGATGTTCGTGTTTAGCGTGCCGCTCACGCTCGTCTTTTTGTTCTTTACGGCGCTGTCGCTGCTGGTGACCAAGGTGGTCTCGCGTCGCACGCATGACGTAACCGGTGAGCGCCAAGAGTGGGTGTCCAAGATTACGAGTGCGGTCGAGGAAGGCTACTCGGGCCGTCTGGTGATTCGCGCGTTCAACCGTGAGCGCCAGAGCTCTGCCGAGGTGCACCAGGCCTCGGGCGAGCTGGCACGTGTGAGTGCCAAGGCCGACTTTATGATTAACGCCGTCGGCCCCGCGGTGCGCTTTATCGGCCGCCTGGCACAGATCGTGATTGCGATTGTGGGCTGCAGCATGCTGGTTGCCGGCCACATGACCGTCGGCGTGTTCCAGGCGTTCTTCCAGTTTATCTACGAGGCATCCGAGCCCATGACGCAGCTGTCGTTTACCTTCAACTCGCTGCAGAGCGCGCTGGCGAGTGCGGAGCGCGTGTTCGACCTGCTCGATGAACCCGAGATGGAGGCCGATCCGCTGCCGGACGAGGCCGCCAGGCTGCCGGGTCGCGTTGAGGGCCGTGTCGCTTTTGAGCATGTACGCTTTGGCTACGCGCCCGACAAGCCGCTCATGCGCGACGTGTCGTTTACCGCCGAGCCGGGCCAGAAGATCGCCGTGGTGGGAACCACGGGTGCGGGCAAAACCACGCTCATCAACCTGCTCATGCGCTTCTACGAGATTGACGGCGGGCGCATTACGCTCGACGGCGTGGACACGAGCCGCATGGATCGTGGCGAGCTGCGCCAGCAGTTTGGCATGGTGTTGCAGGATGCCTGGCTGTTCGACGGAACGATTGCCGAGAATATCGCCTATGGCTGCCCCGAGGCGACGCGCGAGGAGATCGTGGCGGCCGCACGCGCCGCGCAGGTCGACTTCTTTGTGCGCACCATGCCGCAGGGCTATGACACGCGCGTGGCCAACGATGCCGAGAGCATTAGCCAGGGTCAGCGCCAGCTGCTGACCATTGCGCGCGTGCTGCTCAACAACCCGGCGATTCTCATCCTGGACGAGGCGACGTCGAGCGTGGACACGCGCACCGAGCTTGCCATCGGCCGTGCCATGGACGCGCTCATGCATGGGCGCACGAGCTTTGTGATCGCGCATCGCCTGTCGACGATCGTGGATGCCGACCTGATTCTGGTCATGGACCACGGCAACATTATCGAGCAGGGCACGCATAAGGAGCTACTGGCTGCCGAGGGTGCCTACGCCGACCTCTACCTAAGCCAGTTCGCATGAGGTGACAGGGGGGCAGTCCCGCACGTCACATTGAAAAGAAGGCGCGCCGGGGGGGGGTGAATCCTCTGGCGCGCCTTTGCGTTGGCGTCAATGTTGTCGGTGGTCGTCTGCCTCTAGCGTTCGTCCACGAGCTTGGCGACGAGGGTTTTGAGCTCGGCCACCTCTCGCTCGAGTTCCTTGACGCGGCGGGCGTTCTCGGTGATGCCCTGACGGTTGAGCGCGGACTGCTCGGCGGCGTCGTCGGGCATGTACTCGCGATGCTGCTTGGCGTCGAAGCTCTCCTCGAACACGCGGCAGCCGTTGCGCTTGATGATGCGTCCCGGCACGCCCACGACGGTGCAGTTGTCGGGCACGTCCTTGACGACAACCGAGTTGCCGCCAATTTTGACGTTGTCGCCGATGCGAATGTTGCCGAGCACCTTGGCGCCCGTGCCCACCGTGACGTTGTTGCCCAGGGTGGGGTGGCGTTTGCCGGTCTCGTTGCCGGTGCCGCCGAGCGTGACGCCTTGGTAGAGCACACAGTTGTCGCCCACGATGGTGGTCTCGCCGATGACGACGCCCATGGCATGGTCGATAAAGAAGTGCTTGCCGATCTGTGCGGCGGGATGAATCTCGACGCCGGTGATGTGGCGGGTGATTTGCGAGAGCACGCGGGCGAGCGAGCGATGACCGTGCTCCCAGAGCCAGTGCTCGGGCACATGGTTCCACTTGGCGTGCAGGCCAGGATAGGAAAGGAAGATGACCAGGGCATTTTGCGCGGCAGGGTCCTGTGCCTGGACGGTCTTGATGTCCTCGCGAATGGTATTGATAAAGCTCACCGGCCGCCCTCCCTTAGCGCCATGGCAATGCGATTCAATAAAGTATAGCGATTCGCTAGGGATTAGGAAGAACAATCTTGGCGGCATTGCGCAACAGGTGTCAGTTATGCAAACTTGCTGGTAATGGAGTCCTGCTTTTGTGGGGTTGCGCACGAGGGGGCGCCGCAACCGTATACTGGTCAACTTGGACGTATCCGCGCCCACAACTGAGAGGTTTTACTTCATGGGTTTCATTAATTTTATCGCTGAGCTGCTCAAAGACCCGCGCACCGCGATTGCCAGCTGGATCGCCGCCGGTCCGCTTATGGCCTACGGCTGCGTGTTCCTGATCATCTTTATCGAGACGGGCGTGGTGTTCTTCCCGTTCCTTCCCGGCGATTCGCTGCTGTTCGCCTCGGGCTTCTTTGCCCACAACGGCGGCTTTAACATCGTGGCGCTTCTGGCCACCGCATGGGCCGCAGCCATCCTGGGCGATCAGTGCAACTTTATGATCGGTCATTTCTTTGGCCGCAAGATCATCGCTTCGGGCAAGGTAAAGGCCATGACGCCCGAGCGCATTAAAAAGTCTGAGGACTTCTTGGATAAGTGGGGTCACCTGGCCATCTTCCTGGGCCGCTTCTTCCCGTTTATTCGCACCTTTGTGCCCTTTATCGCCGGCATGGGCGGCATGCACTGGCGTAACTTCGTTATCTTTAACGTGCTGGGTGGCATTACCTGGTCAACGCTCTTTACGCTGCTGGGCTACTTCTTTGGCGGCATCCCCTTTGTGCAGGAGCACTTTGAGCTGCTGATCGTCGGCATTGTCGCCGTGTCGATCATCCCGACCGTGGTCGGTCTGGTTAAGGCTAAGCTGGGCAAATAGAGCGCATAGCTCGAGGCAGCGCACAAACCGTGTCGTTGAGGCTCGCCACTGCTTACGGTGGCGGGCCTCTTTAGCTTCGGTTGAATGAAAATACTTTACTTAGTTAAAGAAAAGCGTTTTATCAGACGCGTGCGGGGAGTACAATCTCGTGCATGCGAATCGACGTGCCATGGGGCTTTGGTGTTGCCCGCGTGTCCCGTCCGGCTCTACGCTCCGGGCGTGCGACGTTGCGACGCGGTCGGCCTCGGTCCTTGCGTGCGAGTTCGCGAGTATGCAACTGTGTATGTAAGGAGCGACATATGACTGTCGAGAAGAAGGATATCGATTGGGGTAGCCTCGGCTTTGGCTACATGAAGACCGATTACAGCTACGAGGCTCATTGGAAGGATGGCGAGTGGGACGAGGGTGGCCTGACCACAGACCACACCCTGCACGTCTCCGAGTGCGGCGGCATCTTCCATTACTGCCAGGAGGTCTTTGAGGGCCTGAAAGCCTACACCGCCGAGGACGGCAGCATTGTCTGCTTCCGTCCCGACATGAACGCCGAGCGTATGTACAACTCCGCCCAGCGCCTCGAGATGCCCCCGTTCCCCAAGGACAAGTTCGTTGAGGCCGTCAAGCAGGTCGTTTCTGCCAACGCCGCTTGGGTTCCGCCTTTCGGCTCCGGTGCGACCCTGTACGTGCGTCCGTTTATGATCGGCTCCGGTGACGTGATCGGCGTGGCTCCCGCTCCTGAGTACACGTTCCG
>URNU01000079.1 GCA_900549275.1 uncultured Collinsella sp.
AATACGACCTCGTCCGCACCCTCGCGGTCGTAGGCACGCGCCAGCTCCACCGGGTCGCCCGCATCGCGCAGGCTCACGAAGTTGACGCCCTTGACCACGCGGCCGTCCTTAACATCCAGACAGGGAATCACACGCTTGGTAAGCATGGGCTACTCCTCCCCTCGGGCGGCGGCCAGCGCCTGCACCAGCGTAAAGTTGCCCTCGTAGAGCGCGCGACCGGTAATCGCACCTTCAATCGTGCCCTCACCCACCGCAGCCAGTGCGCGGATGTCGTCGAGCGTCGAGATGCCACCCGAAGCCACGACGGGAAATCCCGCGACCTCGGCCACATGGCGATACGCCGCCACATCGATGCCCGTCTGCATGCCATCGCGCGCGATGTCGGTATACACCAGATGCTTAAAGCCCAGCTCGGAAAGCTGCACCACGGCATCGTCGAGCGCCACACCCGAGCCGTCACGCCAGCCGTTCACCTTAACCTGGCCGTCGCGTGCGGCAATGTCAGCCACCAGCAACTCGCCAAAGCCTTGGGCCGCCACCTCGGCAAAACCCGGCTCGGTCACCAGTACGGTGCCCAGCGCGATACGGCGAGCACCATAGCCGGCCAGCTCGTCGATGCGCGCGAGCGAGCGGACGCCGCCGCCCACGTCCACGGACAGACCGTCGACGCCGCAGATGGCCTTGATCGCCGCCGAGTTGGCAGCGCACGCATCCTCGTCCTCGCCAAAGGCAGCGGACAGGTCGACGACGTGCACCCAGCTCGCGCCCTGCTCGGCAAACGAGCGGGCGACGGCCACGGGGTCGTCGGAATATACCTTGCAGCGGCTGCGGTCACCGCGCTCCAGGCGCACGACCTTGCCGCCGATCAGATCGATTGCGGGAAACAGGATCATCGGCCAACCTCCTCGACGATGTTGACGAAGTTCTTAAGAATGCGCTGACCCAGCGCGGAGGATTTCTCGGGATGGAACTGGCAGCCCCACACGTTGCCATGGCGCACGATGCACGGGAAACTCCGCGTATAGTGCGTGCGCGCCAGCACATCGGCGGCATCGGCGTCGTCGGCCACCGCGTAGCTGTGGGTGAAATACATGTTGGCACCCTCGGCAAAACCGGCGAGCAGCGGGTCGGCCGCACCGGCGGGCGTCATATGCACCTGGTCCCAGCCCACGTGCGGCACCTTCAGGCGACTCGATTCCAAGCGCGTGCACGAGCCGCGCATGATGCCCAGGCCATCGACCCAGGGGCCACCGGCCTGCTCGGGGACGTTGCCGTCGGCAACCGCGCTCTCGTCCGCAGGCACACCCTCGTTGCCGCGCTCAAAAAACAGCTGAAGGCCCAGACAGATGCCGAGCAACGGAGTTCCGGCGGCGACGGCATCGAGCACCGCGTCCGCCTCGCCGCTCTGGCGCATAAAGGCGATCGCGTCATAGAACGCGCCCACGCCCGGGATGACCAGACCGTCGGCGTTGCGGATCTGCTCCGGATCGTCCGATGTGCAGGCGGCGGCACCGGCGCGCGCAAGCCCGCGCGCAACGCTCGACAAGTTGCCCTTGTGGTAGTCGACCACCACGATCTTCGGTTCGCCCACGCGACCCTCCCTTTCCCCATTCAAAACCTGCCAAAAAGGGACAGGTTTATTTTGGTCGGTTAAACGTTCACCCACCACATGAGACAGCATTTCCGCAGATAAAACCTGCCAAAATAAACCTGTCCCTTTTTGGCAGGTTACAGCGAGCCCTTGGTGCTGGGGATGCCTTGCACGCGGGGATCGAGCTCGCAGGCGTGGCGCATCGTGCGGCCCACGGCCTTAAAGGCGGCCTCGATGATGTGATGCGAGTTACCGCCCGCCAGTTCGCACACGTGCAGCGTGAGCTTGGCATCGCGCGCAAAGGCATAGAAAAACTCGACGGCCAGCTCGGTATCAAAGCTGCCCACGCGCTCGGTCGGCACGGGCAGCTCGCAATAGGCCTGCCCGCGGCCCGAGATATCCACGGCGGCCATCACGAGCGTCTCGTCCATGGCAATCGCCGCGTCGGCAAAGCGCGTAATGCCCGCCTTGTCGCCCAGCGCTTGGCAAAACGCTTCGCCCAGCACGATGCCCGTATCCTCAACGGTGTGGTGCGCGTCGACCTCAACGTCGCCCACCGCATGTACCGTCAAATCGAACAGGCCATGGCGGCCAAAGGCGTTGAGCATGTGGTCGAAAAACGGCACGCCGGTCGAGATATCGCACACGCCGCTCCCGTCCAGGTCGAGCTTGACGACAATGTCGGTCTCACCCGTCTTGCGGGTCACCTCGGCATAACGGCCCATCTACATCTCCTCCTTCACCAGCGCGGCAAACGCAGCCAGCACCTCATCGTTTTCCTGCGGGGTACCCACGGTAATGCGCAGACAGTCCGCAAGGCCCGGCGCGTAGCTAAAGTCGCGCACCAAAATCGAATACTCGTCGCGAAGACGCTCACGCACGCGCGTGGCATGCGGCGTGCGCACGAGCACAAAGTTTGCCGCGCTCGGCCATGCCTCCACGGGCAGGCCCTCGGCAGCCATCGCGCGCAGGGCGTACAACTCGCGCTCGCGCTCGGATGCAACCTGTGCCACCACGGGCGTATACGCATCGCGGGCACGCACGCAGGCAAGCGCGGCGGCCTGGCTCAGCACATTGACCGAATAGATCTGGCGAATCGCCGCGAACACGTCAATAACCTCGGGCGCCGCGATCACATAGCCCAGGCGCGTGCCGGCAGCGCCAAACGCCTTGGACAGCGTATGCAAAATCACCAGGTTGGGATGCTCGGCGATAAGCCCCTGCGTCGTGGTAGCCGCGCCAAACGAATCGTCGGCAAACTCCACGTAGGCCTCGTCGACCATCACCATGTCGGGGCAGGCATCGCACAGGGCCGCGACAAAGTCGAGCGGCGCCACGTCGCCCGTGGGGTTATTGGGCGAGGTCACGATGGCCAGGCTGCACTCGGGCGCCGCCGCAAGCACGGCTGCCTGGTCGAGCTCAAAGGTCGCGGGATCGCGCCACACGTCGCGCACCTCGGTCTGGCACAGAGATGCAAAGAAGGCATACTCGCTAAAACACGGCGGGCAGTTGAGCAGGGTCCGCCCCGCGCCGCCAAACGCCAGCAGATAGTTATAGAGCAACTCGTCGCCGCCGTTGCCCACGCAGATGTTCTCGCGCGTCACGCCATGCCAGGCAGCAAGCTCGTCGCGCAGGTCGTTGGACATGGGATCGGGGTAGCGGTTGAGCGGCGTGGCAACCAGGGCCGCGTCGACCGCCTTGCGCACGCCAGCCGGCACGGGATAGGTGTTCTCGTTGGCCGAAAGGTTGATGCGCGTGGGCGTAAAGTTGGGATCGTAGGGCTCAATGCCGGCCAGGTAAGGCTGGACGAGCTCCTTCATACGGGGCGTCAGCTCGGCCATATTAGGCCTCCTCGACGACCGCGCCAGCGGCACCGCCCGCAGCCGCCGCCAGGTCCACACCCTCGGCAACCGTCGCCACGGCGTCGCCCGGCCAGGCGACCTTGGTCAGGTCGGCCGCGGCCAACGACGCGGCGCTCACGGCATCCTCGCCCTGCTCCAGCACGCGGCGGCGCAGTGCGGCCGAAAGCGCGTGCGCCCACAGGCCCTCGGCCTCGGCCAGGCGCTGCGTAGCGGGAGCGTCGGAGAGCAGGCCCTCGGGTGTATAGCAAATGACACTCGAGCGCTTGACGAACTCCTCCACCGAAAGCGGGTTGGAGAACATGGCCGTGCCGCCGGTCGGCAGCGTGTGGTTGGGGCCGGCAACATAATCGCCGAGCGGCTCGGAGCTCCAAGCGCCCACAAAGATGGCGCCGGCGTTGCGAATGCCGCCGAGCAGGCCCATCGCATCCTTGCAGTGCAGCTCCAGGTGCTCGGGCGCCACGGTGTTCACCGCCTCGACGGCGGCGGCCATGTCGGCGGCCACCACGATAGTGCCCTCGTTATCGAGTGAGGCGCGCGTGATCTCGGCACGCGGGGACTGCGCCACCAGGATGTCGATACCCGCCTCGACCTCGCGCGCAAACTGCTCGTCGCAGGTCACCAGATAGCAGGCTGCCAGCGGATCGTGCTCGGCCTGGGCCATCAGGTCGGCCGCGACCACCATGGGCTTGGCCGTGGCATCGGCCAGCACGCAGACCTCGGACGGACCGGCGACCATGTCGATTCCCACATCGCCCGAGACAATCTGCTTGGCCGCCGCAACAAAGGCGTTGCCCGGGCCGGTGATTTTGTCGACGCGCGGAATGGTCTCGGTACCGTATGCCAGCGCGGCCACGGCCTGGGCGCCGCCCACCATATAGATCTCGTCCACGCCGCCGAGCTTTGCCGCGGCGAGCGTGTAGGGGCTGATCAGGCCGTCTTTTTGCGGCGGGGTCACCATGACCACGCGCTTGACGCCGGCCACCTTGGCGGGAATGGCATTCATGAGCACCGTGGAGGGATACTGTGCGCGACCGCCCGGCACGTAGATGCCGGCCGCCGCGAGCGGGGTCACCTTAACGCCGAGCATCGTGCCGTCCGCACGCGTGGTAAACCAGCTCTGCTCGACCTCGCGCTGGTGGAACTCGCGAATCTGGCGTGCAGCCTTCTCGAGCGCGGCGACAAAGGCCGGGTCGAGGCCTTCGAGCGCGGCATCGATCTGCTCTTGCGGCAGACGAAAGCTCTGCAGCTCAACGCCGTCAAAACGCTGACAGTAATCGCGCACCGCGGCATCGCCGTTGGCGCGCACGTTTGCCACGATATCGCGGGCGGCGTCGACGATGTTTTGCGGCAGCACGCCCTTGCGGTTGAGCTGATTGGTAACGAGGCGCTCGCCGGGAGCAAGCTTGATGGTCTTCATATCGGTATCCCCTATCGGTCGAGGTTGTGTTCGAAAAACGAGAGGCCGGGCGGCGGCGCCAGTCGGCCCGCAGCCCGTACGTTGGGGCGCCCGTGCGTGCTCGCGCTATTGTGCCGAGCCCGCGACGGGCTCAAAATGTTTGTCCTTAACGGCCGCAGCCAGGCGATCGGCCAGGTTGCGCACGCGCGGATCCAAGCGCGCGGCACCCGGATTGACAAAGAAGCGGGCCGTGCAGTCCATGATGCGGCCGGTGATGACCAGGTCGTTGTCGCGCAGCGTGGCGCCCGTGGCGGTAATATCCACGATGCGATCGGTCATGCCGACGATGGGGCCCAGTTCGATGTTGCCGTGCAGCGAAACGATGTCGGCGTTCACGCCGCGCTCGGCATACCAGGCACTCGCGATGCGCGGGTACTTAGTTGCCACGCGAAGCGACCCGCGGCGGGCATAGTTGCGCTCGGCCTGACCGGCGCGCCACGCGGGCTCCGCCTCGATAAACGTGCACAGGCCATAGCCCAGATCGACCAGCTGCAGCAAGTTGAGGTCGGCCTCGATGAGCGAGTCCCAACCGCAGATGCCGCAATCGGCACCACCGCAGCCCACAAAGGCGGGCGCATCGCTGGGGCGTACGATGACAAACTCGATATCGCCGACCGTGCCCCCGCCGACACGCGTGTCGCGGCCGCGCACGATCAGATGACGGCCGGGGTCACGCAGCTCAGAGACGTCCAGGCCCGCGGCCTCGAGCACGTCGAGCGTATCGGCCCTAAGCGAGCCCTTGGGCACGGCGATGCGCAGCGGGCCCTCGGCGCCACGGCCCGCGGCGTGATCGCCGTCGGAAGCGGCGTCCTCGGCCGAGGTGTGTGCGGCCTCCAGGCGCTCGAGCGAAAAGGCGAAGCCCGCCGCCGGCACCTCGATACCGTCGCCAAATGCACCGGTAAAGATGGAGTCGTAGCGTCCGCCCGAACCGACCGGATCGGGCAGGCCGCCGGCATAGGCCTTAAAGACCAGACCCGTGTAGTAATCAAAAGAGTTCATGATGGAGAAGTCGAAGGACAGCACCTGGGCGTCCTCGGGAGCCAGGCCCTCGACCAGGGCACGCAGTTCGCGCGTCAGCGGCGCGACGATGCCGGCAGCCTCCAGCAGCGCATCCACGCGGTCGAGCACCTCGGCACCACCGTGCAGGCGCGGCAGCTCGCTAATGGCGGCCTTGACGGCATCGGACTCGGCGCTGGCAGCCACGCGGGCATCGAGGCCCACAAAGTCGTTGGCATGCACGCAGCGCAGGGCCTCGGCAGCCAGCTCACGATCCTCGCATACCGCGAGCAATTCCTTAAAAGGACGCACGCTGCCTGCGATAATGCGCGCATCGGGAAGTGTCAGCTCGCGTACGGCCTCGGCGACGAGCGAGACAATCTCAACATCGCCCGCGGTATCGCCCGTACCGATAAGCTCAAAGCCCAGCTGCGTAAACTGACGCGAGCCACCGGCATTGCGTTGACACTCGCGAACCACCGGCGCCTCGTAGCGAAGGCGCAGGGGCAGGTCGGCCGCGCGCATGCGGGTCGAAACCAGGCGCACGATGGGCAACGTATTGTCGGGACGGACCACCAGCAGGCGACCGTCGTCATCAAAGAGCTTAAACGGCGTGTCCGCAATGCGGCCGCCCTCCTCGAGCGAACCTTTGTCCTCGAGCAACGGCGTCTCGACCGGAAGGTAATGATGCTCCCTAAAGCAGCCCTTCACCGTACATGCGATCTCCTCGCGCGCCTGAGCCTCCTCGGGCAATATGTCCCGGAATCCCCACGG
>URNU01000080.1 GCA_900549275.1 uncultured Collinsella sp.
TCTCCGCCTTTGTTACTAGGGTCTATATTATTCGCTAACTGCTGGATTAGACCAGGCGGGCGTTGATCGTCTTGGCGATCTCGGCGGCGTCGGTGGAACCTTTGACGGTGGCACGGAAGCCCTCGTCCATAAGCGCCTCGGCGACCTTGGACAGGATCTTGAGGTGCGTGGTGCCGGCCTGGGCACCGGGGATGAGCAGGGCGATAGCCACGTTGACGGGAGCGCCATCCATGGTGTCCCAACCGGTCACGCCAGAGTCGTCCTTGACGACAATGACGGCGGCATCGGTAATGGCATCAGACTTGGCATGCGGAATAGCGAAGCCCTCCATCATGCCCGTGGAGCCCTCGGCCTCGCGGGCCAGGAAGGCATTCATCACGGCATCGGCGTCGTCAGCGACACCAGCTTTGACAGCCTGGTTGGAGACAAAGCTCAGGGCCTCGTCACGAGAAGCGAAGTTCTCGGCGACAAAAACGTTCTCGACCTTCACGAAGTCGGCAACCTCGGCCTTGGGGGCCTCAACCGGCTTAGCGGGAGCGGCAGGAGCGGCCTTCTGATTCTTCTCGAAGTCATACTTCTTGAAAGCGACGAACAGGATGCCACCGACCACGGCGCCGATGAGGATCGCGAGGACCCACAGCGGACCGTTCTCGACAACAGGCAGGACCAGGAAGCCACCGTGGGGCGCCGGATCGTGGACGTTGAACATAATGGTCAGGATCGAGGCGATGGAGGAACCGAGCATCATGATGGGCATGACGGGCCAGATGTTCTTGGTCATGAACGGAATAGCGCCCTCGGTGATGTGGGTGCAACCAAGGATGAGGTTGACGACACCGGCGTCGTGATCCTCCTGGCTGAAGTACTTCTTGCCGACGATGACGGCGAAGGTGGTGATCAGCGGCGGAACGATGCAGGCGGCGGAGACGGCAGCCATGAAGTTGGTGCCGAAGTTGTAGGTGTCGGTGCCGACTCCGGCAGCCAGAGCCTCGGTGAGCATGGCGGTACCGGTGACGTAAGCAGCCTTGTTGACCGGGCCGCCCATGTCAAAGGCGCACATGCAACCAATAGCAAGACCCAGGACAACAGCGCCAGAGGCAGACAGACCCTTGAGGAAGTCCATCATGGCGGTGTTGATGGCAGCCATGGGGCCGGAGATGCCGAGCATGACCAGACCGACGATAGCAGTCGAGAACAGCGGGTACAGGAAGATGGCCTTGAGGCCGTCCAGGTTCTTGGGCAGCTTGGCAAAAACCTTCTCGAGCAGAAGGATGACATAGCCGGCGAGGAAGCCGCCGACAATGCCGCCCAGGAAGCCGAAGCCCACACCGGTGCCGCCAGCATCGATCATGTGTGTATCGGCGTTAACGGGCAGGCCTTGGATGGCGATCATACCGGCAACAAAGCCGGGGACGAGTGCCGGGCGCTTGCCGATGGACTCGGCGATGTAGGCGGAAAGCACGGGAACCATGAGGTTCATGGCAATGCCGCCGATGATCTTGAGCATAGCGGCGAAGCTGTTGTAGTCGGCAGCCGTCGAATCGAAGGACGTGATGCCCCACAGGAACGAAACGGCGGTCAGGACACCACCGGCAACGACGAAGACCAGCATGTGGCTGACGCCATTCATGAGGTGCTTGTAGATGATGTGGCCGATGGACTCCTTCTCCTCGACCTCATCCTCGACATCGGCAGCAGCCGCAACCGTGTCGTCGCCCTTGGCGGCAAGGGCACGATCGATCAGCTTGCCGGCAGCCTCGACGGACAGGGCCTTGGAAACACCAACGGAAACCATGGGCTTACCGGCGAAACGCTCCGCCTGGACATCCTTATCGGCTGCGACGACGACGGCCTTGGCACCAGCGATCTCACTCTTGGTGAGCTCGTTCTCGACACCGACCTGGCCATGGGTCTCGACCTTAATGGTCAGACCGCGCTCGGCAGCTGCCTTCTCCAGCGCCTCCTTCGCCATGAAGGTGTGCGCGATACCGGTCGGGCAACCGGTGGCGGCGATGATGTCAAACTTAGCCATGTGTCCCTCCTTCTTGAGTACAGCGCCCGCGGGCGCTCCCCTACACGCGCTTCAATGCGCGTATTTCCACATCTGAAAGATACCAAGTCACCGCTTGTACGAGAAGAAATACAGCTCATTTCTCCGGTGAAAGGTTCTTTCATTACCGTAAACGGTCGATGAAAGTTTACCATCAACTATTGAAACGGCAAGGTGTATCTTGTATTTACCAATCCCCGTATACTAGAGCGGCACACAAAAAGCCAGCTTTTAATGCCAAACAGGAGTCAACCATGTCCGATAGCAGCAAAAGCGCACTCTCCCTTATTAGCACGCACAAGGGATACAGCGAGTCCGAACAGCGCATTGTCGACTATATCCTAGAGCATCAGTCCGAGGCACCGCGTCTGACAGCCGCCCAGCTCTCGCGCGCAGCCGCAACCTCCGAAGCCACCGTATCGCGCTTCTGCCGCAAACTAGGTTTTGGCAGCTTTCGCAGTTTTCAGTTTTCGCTGGCGCGCGATCTGGAAAGCCAGCGTAATGAAGGTCTCACCGACGAGGTCTCGCTCGGCAATATGGAGCAGAGCCTCAAAAACATTCTCGCTGCCAAGGTAAGCGAACTCAATGCGACTATCGATGGCATTGATCACGACACGCTGGCAGCCGTCGTGCACGCGTTTAAGAACGCGGGGGCTATCGAGTTTGCAGCCGTAGGCAACACCAACGCCGTCGCACTCGACGCGACATTTAAGTTTTCGCAGCTGGGCCTTCGCTGCATGGCAAGTACCATCAGCGAGACCTCGATTGGGTTTGCGCTCACGTTGCGCCCTGGCGATTGTATAGTGCTGATCTCGAACTCCGGCAAGTCGCGTCGACTGAATCGCATGGCAAAAGCGGCTCGCGGCTGCGGTGCCACCGTAGTCGTCATCAGCAGCGACAGCAAGTCTCCGCTTGCTCGTTTGGCAGACTACACCTTTAACACCGTGAACCACGAGGCGCTGCTCACCACGGGCGACTTTGCGTTCTCCAAGATGAGCGCCACGATGATCATCGAGGTTATCTACAACTTCCTGCTGCCCGAGATTGAAGACGCCCGAGAGCACATCAGCTACTACGAGGAGCTCATCCAACCGGATAAGGTCGTGGAGTAGGTTTTAACAGGGGTCGTCATGTACCGTTCCCACAAAACTATGCCGGTTTACTACGATGTAATCGGAATATGCGACCACATCGCGTTTTAAAAGAAAACCGCAGGCATTCTACCTGCGGTTTTCTTTTTACAATTTTAGCTGTGCTCGAGCTACGCCGATTCATCGTAGTAAACCGGCATAGTTTTTGACGGTCGGGCAAGGCAAGCAAATGGCGAGGCAACAATTACTGATATTTTGTCCCCCCAGCACCGCCGGCTCGTTCTAACCTCGAGCTTCTTCCAGCATCTGCCTGGCGTGCGCTAGGCTTGCCTCCGATTGATCGCCGCTCAGCATACGGGCGATCTCTGCGGTACGGGCGTCCCCAGTCACCTCATCCAGATGCGTTTGGGGAACGTCGCCGGGCTCTTTGCTCACCACGTAGTGCTTGTCGGCCATGACCGCAACCTGCGCCAGGTGGGTTACGACAATCACCTGATGCGTAGCGGCGAGATCTGCCAGCACACTCGCGAGGGCACGTGCGGTAGAGCCGCCGACACCGGCATCGACCTCGTCGAACACCAGCGTATCTACGCCGTCCGCGTTACCGAGAACGACCTTGCTCGCCAGCATGACGCGGCTCAGCTCGCCGCCCGAGGCAATGCGGCGCAGGGGGCGCGGCGTCAATCCGGCACCGCTGCGATACAAAAGCTCGTAGCTCGAAGGGCCCGCCGGCGTCCACTCGGCACGCGGAAGATCGCGCGACTCCCAAACGAGATCGGCACCGCCCATCTCCAGGCGCGACATTTGGCGGCCAACCTCGTGACAGAAACGAGGGGCTGCCATATTGCGCGCACGCTTAAGCGCCTTGGCGGCGGCGAACAGTTCGCGCTCCGCCGCGCCAAGCGCTTCGCGAGCCTTCTTGATCTGCGCATCACCATCGTCTACCAGCGACAACAGCTCTTGTGAGCGGTCGCGCATGGCAAAGACATCGTCCATGGTGGGCCCCCACTGACGCAGCAGGCCTTTAAGATCGGAATAACGCTCGCGCATACGAGCCAACTCGCGCGGATCGAAGGCGACCCCATCGCGATAGGCGCGCAGCTCGTTGGCACAATCCTCAAGCGAGATGCAGGCATCCGAAAGTGCATCGGCAATGTCGCCCAGCTTGCGATCGACGGTAGCCATACGGGAGAGCTCCGCCACGGCACTGTTCACGGCATCGAGCGCTCCCCCTTCGGCAGCAAGCGACGCATGGGCATCGTTGGCCGTGGCCACCAACACCTCGGCATGCTCGGAGCGCGGCAGCAGCTCCTCGAGCTCCTCGTACTCGCCCGGTTTGGGGTCGACCTCGGCAATGCGATCCAGGGCGAAGCGCGCCTCCTCAACGCGACTCCCTTGCGCACGCGAGGCCTCCTCGACGCGACGGACCTCCTTGGCAGCCGCGCGCGAAGCCTTAAAGCAGGCACGGTAGTGCTCGAGCGCCTCGAGCGCCGGGCGCCCTGCCCAGGCATCGACCATGGCAACATGATGTGCCGGGTCGAGAAGGCGCTGGTGTTCGTGCTGGCCGCATAGATCCATCATCACGCCGACGCGCTCCGAAAGTTCGCGAACGCTGGCGATGCGACCGTCAATTTTTACGCGGCTGCGGCCCTCGGCAGAAAGGCTGCGTTGCACGGTGAAGCCCTCCGTGTCGTGCGGCCCGTCAAACAGACGCGCCTCTACGCTGGCAAGTGCCTCGCCCTCACGCACCATCGACGAATCCGCGCGCTCGCCCAAAATGAGCTTGAGCGCCGAAAGCAGCGCGGTCTTACCGGCGCCGGTTTCTCCGGTCAGAACAGTAAGACCCGCGCTCGGAACCAACGTCGCATCGCGAATGAGCGCAATGTTGGAAACCTGCAGCTCATCGATCATGACGCACTCCGTAGAACACGCGACTCACCGAGTTATAGAAGCTCTCGGGGCCATAATCCAGCAGCAGCACATCGCCGGGACCGCGACGCACGGCCACGCTCTCGACCGTGCCATCGCAGGTAATAAACTGCCCGTCGATGGCAATCGCCGGAACGCTCGGACGATCATCGGACATAAAGATCTCGACGACATCGCTCGGCGAGGTCAAAAAGGCGCGAGCCTGAATGGTATGCGGAGCGATGGGCACACAGACCATACCCGTGTAATCGGGGCTGACGATAGGGCCGCCGGCGGAAAGCGCGTAGCCGGTGGAACCGGTCGCCGTCGATACAACCACGCCGTCACCGCGCAGACGGTCGATATGATGGCCGGAAACCGTGATGTCGAATTCGACCATGTCGGACAGGGGCCCGCGTGTAAGCGCCATATCGTTGAGGGCAAACGTGCGCACGACATCCTTCGTACCGTCTTCGCGCACCGAGACGATATCCGCGGCGATGGTGGCGCGGCGGCTCACATGGAGCTCGCCGGACAGGGCATCGCTCACGACCTGCAAAATGTCGCGCTCCTCGGGACTCGCAGCCGTCAAAAAGCCCAAATGACCATAGGAAAGACCCAAAATGGGAATCTCGCGGTAGTTAAGGATGCGGGCGGCACGCAAAAGCGTACCGTCGCCGCCGAGCGTAATGACCAGGTCGGCATCGTCAACATCGGGCGCAGTCTGGATTTTGGAGCGCTGGTCGGCAGCCCATACGACCTCATAGCCCTGACGCGAAAGCCAAAGCTCGAGCATCAGGCCGCTCTCGACCGCCTCTTGCTTATAGTAATTGGGAACCAGAAAGACCTTCATAGCGTTGCAGCTTTCTCGCTCAAAACCGATACCTGGGATTGCAGCTCATCGTCGGCGCGCTCCCCGGGGGCAAATCTCGTGCCGTACAGGAAAAACTCAACGTTGCCCTTGGCGCCATGGATGGGCGACACGCACACGTCGCGCGGGAACAGGCCCCTGGCGGCGAAGAGTTCAATCGCCGCCACGAGCGTATCGCGACGGACGGCGGGGTCGGTCACGATGCCGCCCTCGCCCACCAGCGCAGCCGGCGCCTCAAACTGCGGCTTTACGAGCGTGCAGAAAGAACCCGAAGGCTTCAGGCACGCCAGCACGGCGTCGATGATATTCGCGATACTCGTAAAAGATACATCGCACACGGCAAGGTCGATGGCGCCGCCGTAGCCAAGCTCGGGCAGCTGCGTCACGTTGGTGCGCTCATGGAGCGTCACACGCTCGTCTTGGCGCAGCGACCAATCAAACTGGGCGCGGCCCACATCGACCGAAACAACTGTGGCGGCACCACGCTTGAGCAGGCAATCGGTAAAGCCGCCCGTGGAGCAGCCCACATCGAGGCAAGCAAGGTCCGTCGGATCAATCCCAAACGAATCGAGTGCACCCTCGAGCTTGAGCCCGCCGCGACCCACATAGGGAATACGACCCTTCACGTGCAACGGCAAGCCGGGCGTCACCTTAAGGCCAGGCGAGGTCAAACGCTCGCCGCCACTCGAGACCAAGCCGGCCATAAGAGTGCGAAGGGCATCCGCGCGATCGGCGCAGATGCCCTGTGAAATCAG
>URNU01000081.1 GCA_900549275.1 uncultured Collinsella sp.
TTTATGTCGTGCGGTACGTCGATTTTCCAGAGCCCCAACAACTCGCTGTATATGGGCTCGGCTCCGCGCGAAGCGCTCGGCTTTGCGGGCAGCCTGGGTAGCCTGGCGCGCTACGCGGGTATGGCAGTTGGCATTACGGCGGCATCACATATCCTATATGGGCAGATGAGCATGGCGATGGGCGAGGCCGTGACCAGTTTTGTTGCAGGCCGTCCGGATGTGTTCCTGTTTGGTTTTCGTTCGGTGTTCTATGTGTTGATGGCCGTGGCAGCCGTGGGCTTTGCGCTCGCCATGGTGCGTTTGGTGAGGATGCACGTCCGCCATTAGCTTGTGGAGGCAGGCTTGCCACGAATCGGCCCATCTACTGGTCTTGCGGCTTTATAGTGCGATGCGGCTTGTGGGACGGGCGGGGGTCGGTCCGTGGTAGACTATCGAACAACGTTTATTAATCGCGCGGTATCGTTGCCGCGAGAAGGGGTTGCGCCATGCAGGAGCTTGAGGATCGTATTCGCCATGACGGCATCGTAAAGGCCGGTAACGTCCTTAAGGTTGATGCCTTCCTCAACCACCAGTGCGACGTTGAACTGTTCGACCACATGGGCGCCGAATGGGCCCGTCTGTTCGAGGGTGTCGAGATCAACAAGATCCTGACGATCGAGGCTTCGGGCATTGGCATGGCTTGCATCGCGGCTCAGCATTTTGGCGGTGTGCCGGTGGTCTTTGCCAAGAAGGCGCAGTCCATCAACCTCGACGGCGAGCAGTATGCCACGACCATCTACTCATTTACCAAGCAGAAGGAGTACCCGGTCATCGTTGGCAAGCGTTTTCTGTCCGAGGGCGACAAGGTCCTGATCATCGACGACTTCTTGGCCAACGGCTGCGCGCTCGAGGGTCTTATCAAGATCTGCGAGGCTGCAGGTGCCGAGGTATCCGGCGTTGGCATTGCGGTGGAGAAGGGCTTTCAGGGCGGTGGCGATAAGCTCCGTGAGCGCGGCTTCCGTGTCGAGAGCTTGGCCCGTATCGCCGATATGGACTGCGAGACCGGCGAGATCACCTTCGCCTAAGTGCGCAACACAAGCGATTGGTATGCGATGTGACAAAGGGACCGTCCCTTTGTCACATTTTTTGTATGAGGGGAGGTGTTGATATGGATGAGAACAAGATGGGATGGCGCGAGTATGCGCGCTATGCCGAGATATCGGCCGAGGAGTTGGCGCGCGATTGCGAGGTACAGGTGTTTCGCGCGACGGGTCCGGGCGGACAGGGTGTGAACACGACGGACTCGGCGGTGCGCATGAAACATATCCCTTCGGGAATTACCGTGACGGCGCGCGAGAGCCGCAGCCAGTTCCAGAACCGTAGCTGCTGCCTGCGTAAGCTGCGCGCTGAGCTTGAGCGTCGCGGGCGTCCACCGCGCCGACGCGTAAAGACCAAGGTGCCTCAGCGCTCTCGCCAGCGCAGGCTCAATGACAAGCACTTCAACGCCATTAAAAAGGCCAACCGTCGCAAGCCGCGTAGCGACGAATAGCCTCCTCATAAGTTGCGGTGAAATAGGGACTGTTTTGCGGCTTTATCTGCATAAACAGCCCCTATTTCACCGCAACTTAGGTGGGGCTAGCGGGTTGGGTGCCAGACTTGGAGGGCACCGGGAAGAATGTCGACTTCGATGCGCGAGGCGACAACAGGCTCGCCGTCGGCCTGGATGGGGTAGTCTGGCTCCTCAAAGGTGAGCTCGGCATGGCGGCAGCGGCGCATGCGAACCGGCGGCAACTGCGTATGGTGGCCGTCCTTGGCCGAAAGGAACATAGGCAGGGCTACCGCGCGAGGGACAGGGCCGCATGCGTAGCAGACGTCGAGTACGCCGTCGCGGGGGTCGGCATCGGGGCAGATGCGATAGCCCGAGCCATAGGTAGGACCAAGCTGAATCGCCATGATGATCGCCCTCACGCGCTCGGCGGGCGCGCCGTCAAAGCTGGCTGTCATGGGGTAGTTGCGATAGCGCAGGCCAAACTGCTCAAGTCCCGAAAGGGTGTAGAGCGGAGCGCCCGTCAAACCGGTCTTTTTGCGCAGCTCGGTGGTGCCAAGGCCGATGGCGGCATCGATGCCGACCGAAAGCGTCTGGTCGTAGTACTCAACGGTAGCCTCGCCGTTACCGCTTGCGGGGTTCCATGAGCGAATGCGCCCGACATCTTGACGCTGCAGCTCACAAGTGAGCAGCGCGCCAAAATCCTTGCCGGAGAAATCTTCGATACCGAGCGTTTGGGCAAAATCGTTGCCGGAGCCTACGGGCAGGACGGCAAGGGCGGGACGGACCGCCTCATCCTGCGTCATGAGTCCATTGACGACCTCGTGGATCACGCCATCGCCGCCAAGGGCGATAACGGTGCGATAGCCCTCGGCCTGTGCGGCAAGCTCCTTGGCGTGCCCCGTGCGTTCGGTCAGTACCAGGTCAAACTGGGATGCGCGTGCGGTCATATCCAAAAAGCGCTGCAGGCGTTCGGCAACCTCGCGCGCGGCGCCCGACTGGGCGGCAGGGTTGGCGATGATGAGCGTGCGACCAAAATCAGTTGCGTGCATGGGGCGACTCCCGGCGTATGACGTTACGGTGCGGTCGCGCTCGGGTCGAATTGCCCCCGATTGTGGCTGCACGGCGAATGCTAACGTCTACTCTATCAGGTCGTTGTGGCGCTCGATAGCCTCCGCTACCGTACCGCCCTCATCCACAATAAGCGAACGGCGCTTGGGTGAGATGATACGCTGAGCGGGGTACACGCCGCGGTGTCCGCCGGTTAGGTAGCTGATAAAGGCCACGATGACAAAGAACCCGGCGGCCGTGCCGTGGAACAGGTCGATGGCCATCATGCAGGTGGTGATGGGCACGTTGAGGCCGGCGCAGAACACGCCGAGCATGCCGAGAGCCGCCAGAAAACTGGGGTCGAGCCCGGTAAGGCAACCGATCCAGCCACCGAGTGCCGCACCGATGCCAAACAGGGGCGTGACCTCGCCGCCTTGGAAGCCGGCGCCCAGGGTGAGCGCCGTCACCACGAGCTTGATGGATGCGTCAGCAAGGGTAGTGCTACCGGAGAACCCGGCGCCTGAGAGCCAGGTGGCAAGGCCGGCGTAGTTCCAGGCGTCGAGGAGGGCATAGGCGGCCAAAACCACGAGTGCGCCTATAAGTGCGCGAACGAGGTAATTGGTGATAAAGCGACCGTACAGGCTCTTGACGGTTCGAACCGACCAGGCAAAGAGACGTGCCGTCAGACCGAAGATAATGGCGCTGATAACAACGATGACGACCGTTTTGGGCGACATGGCGGGAACGCTGGCGATAACATTCGCCTCGTACTCGGTTCCCAAGGCAAGCGATGTAAAGTAGCCGGTAAACGAGGCGACCAGGCAGTAGATGCCTGCGGTGTAGTCGATCTTGCCGATAAAGCACATCTCCATGCCAAAGAAAGCTCCGGCAAGGGGCGAGCCGAACACGGCGCCAAAGGCCGACGAGATGCCGGCGAGCATGAGGTCGTGGTGATCATGCTTTTTGAGGTGGGCGAGGCTCGAGATGTTGCTGGCGATGGTGCCGCCAATCTGCACCGCGGCTCCCTCGCGACCGGCCGATCCGCCCGTTAGGTGCGTGAGCGTGGAGCAGATGAAGGTGAGGACGGCCATGCGCATATGGATGAGGCGCGTGCCCAGTGCGGAGTCGATGACCAGGTTGTTACCACGCTTGGCGGCGAGACCGTGGTTTTTGTACACCCACGCGGTGGCCATGCCCACGATGGGGAGCAGGGCGTACACCCACGCATGGTGCTCGCGATAATCGGTCGCGATATTGAGCGAGGCCAAAAACGCCCAAGCAGCAACGCCCATGGCGAGTGAGACGATGACGACGAGTACGAGCAACTTGGCACTCGCGAGTAGGTTGCGGACGTTGCGGCGCGTGTCGGCAGCCAAGAGATGCTCGGAGCGGGTGAGCTGATGCCTGCCTGCCATGATGACGTCGTTAAGGGAGAAAAAGCCGCCGTCGTCGAGCGGCTGGGAATGATCCTGCGCCTCGTTTGCGCTTTCGGGTTTGTCGGTAAAAGCCATACGTTCCTCTTTTTGGTTGCAACACGAGCATTATAAAACGCGGTAAACGCGACGAGCCGGTGGGTTGGTTTCCATTCTGTTTCGCGGCTTGCGGCCGACAGGTGTATTTGCGGGTACAGGCCAAGTCGCGGTCGCGCGTCGGGGATTATACTTAGACAAGCATAAAGAATCGGCGCCCCCGTTGTGCGCCGTGGCATTAAGAGGTGCATATGGCAGAGAAGCTCATTCCGCTGGAGGACGCGCAGTCGATTGTTCTGTCGCACGTTGCTCCGACCGATCTCGTCGAGATTCCCGTGTGGCAGGCCACCGGTCTTCCCTTGGCCGAGGACGCGGTGGCCGATATCGATATCTCGCCGTTTGCCAACAGCGCTATGGACGGATATGCCGTGCGCTCGGCGGACTTGGCGCAGACGTCTGGCGAGGCGCCGGTGACGCTCGACGTTATCGGACATGAGGCCGCGGGCCATGTGTTTGAGGGCACAATCGGAGTGGGCGAGACGGTCCGCATCATGACAGGCGCGCCGGTGCCCGAGGGTGCCGATGCCGTAGTGAAATACGAGATCGTCGACGTGCTCGATGGCGACGGCAACGAGGGCTCGCACGTGAGCTTCTCGGCGCCTGCTAAAGTGGGGGAGAACGTTCGCTCTGCTGCCGAGGAGGCCCATGCCGGCGATGTTGTGATGCACGCCGGCGAGGTCGTGGCTCCGGCGGGCGCGGGTCTGCTGGCGAGCGCCGGATACGCGAGCGTGAAGGTGCACGCTGCCCCGCGCGTGGGCATTATCTCGCTGGGTACGGAACTGGTCGCACCGAGTAAGGTACCGGCGCGCGGTCAGATTCGCGATTCCAACTCCTCGGCGCTGATGGCCGAGGCACTCGATGCCGGCGCCGAGCCTGTGTTCTACGGCATTGCGCCCGATGATGAGCAGGCGATTGCCGAGCTGGTGCATCGTGCCGTGCAGGAGTGCGATTTTGTCATTACGAGCGGTGGCGCCTCGGCGGGCGACTACGATTTCGTGACGGCGCTCGTCCGGCGCGAGGGCGAGGTGCTGTTTGACCGCATCTCGATGCGTCCGGGCAAGGCCATCACGTTTGGCTTGCTCGGGGGTAAGCCCTACCTGGGGCTTTCAGGCAATCCGGCCGCGGCGTATGTGGGCTTTGAGATGCTTGCCCGTCCGGCGATCCGCAAGATGCGCGGCTTTGCCGAGGGTGCGCGTCCCGTGCAGCGGGCGACGCTTACGCATAGCGTGAAAAAGCGACAGCATCGTCGCTTCTTCGATCGCGCCACGGTTTTGCGCGACTCCGAGACCGGTGAACTGTTGGTGACCGAGGCCAAGACTCAGAATTCGGCACTGCTCGGCACGATGCAGCGGGCCAACTGCCTGCTGCGTATTGACGAAGGACCGTGCGAGCTCAAGGCGGGCGACGTCGTGGATGTCGTGCGTGTCGACCTGCCCGAGGGCACGGTACTATAGGAGGAATGCTATGGAGTTGAAGATATCGATCGTGACGTGCTCGGATACGCGCGACCTTGCCCAGGACGAGGCCGGAGCCGCACTCGAGGAGCTTATCGAGGCGCAGGGGTGGACGGTCGCCTCGCATATGGTCGTGCGCGACGACGTCAGCGAGATCGGTGATGCCATTGCGGAAGCCGCCGATGAGTGCCACGCCAATGTCGTGCTTACCTGCGGCGGTACGGGGCTTTCGATGCGCGACGTGACGCCCGAGGCGACGCGTGCCGTCTGCGACCGCGACGTGCCGGGTATTGCCGAGGCAATCCGTGCGTACTCCATGACCAAGACGCACCGCGCTATGCTCTCGCGCGCTATTTGCATGCAACGAGGTCATACACTTGTCGTAAACTTTCCCGGTTCTACGAAGGCCGCTCGCGAAAGCTGGGAGGCCATAGCAGACCAGCTGGAGCATGCGGCTCAGATGACAGCGGGCGGCGGGCACGCCAAATAAGCGGTTTACCTGCGGCGGGGCGACCTGAACGTTTGCTCCGCCTTTGTTTTCCGCCGAAGCGACGCCAAGGTGCATGGCAACTCGAAACTATATTCTCTGGCGAGAATAATTTCTCACTATCATTATTCTCGCAGAAGTATAATCTGGTTGCAGATTAAAGCCCGCGGTGGGGTGCCCGGGCACAAGATCCGAAAGGGTTGAACATGTTCGATATGGTTTCACGCCGCGGTTTTGTCTCGCTTTCTGCTGCCGCCGCCGGCCTTGGCCTTGCTGGCTGCTCGGGCAACAAGACGTCCGAGCCCGCTGGTTCCGATGCCGGCTCCGCCAAGTCTTCCTCTAAGAAGAAGGCTGTCAAGCTGCAGGTCTTTGCTGCCAACTCGCTCGAGAAGGCCCTGCCCGAGGTCCAGGAGCTCTACACCGACCAGACCGGCGCCACGTTTGCCGACACGCAGTTTAAGGCCTCCGGCGACCTTGTCGAGCAGATGCGCGCCGGTGCCGCCGTCGACGTGCTCATCACGGCTTCCAAGGGTACCATGGACGACGCCGAGGCCGCCGAGCTCGTCGACGCCGCCACGCGTGAGGACATGTTCGTCAACGACCTCGTGATCATTCGCGCCGAGGGCTCC
>URNU01000082.1 GCA_900549275.1 uncultured Collinsella sp.
AAGGGCGGCGACGTCCTCAGCCGAGCCGCACTAATCGCCCGAGCTCTTCCGGAACCGCACCTCGCGGCCCGCGGGACATGCGCTCACGCGCGGTCCGGGCACGAGGATGCCCCCGAGTCACCTTTCCTATGCGCCATGCGGCCCCCAGGGCACGTGAGAGGGACACCCGGACACCGAGAACGGTGGGCGCCGCCCACCGGTCAGCGGCCAGAGCATGGGGGGCACGCCCGGTCCCGTTCCGAACCCGGAAGCTAAGCCCCATCGCGCCGAGAGTACTGCGGGGTCAGCCCGTGGGAGGCCAGGGCGCCGCTGACCGGTGGACGGCACCGAGCCGCCATCGAGATTGAGAAGGGGGAGGCCTCGCGGCCTCCCCCTTTTTGCGTTAAAAAGCGGCCATCACTCCACTGTCGCTGTGTTTTTGACCCTCGTTTGTCGCATCTTCTGCGAACGGGCTACAATATCTTAGTCTGTGCAGCATGGAGGTGATTATGGCCGAAGCCGGAATCGGCGTTGATATCGTCGAGATTTCCCGAATGAAATCAATCCTTGAGAAGACGCCTGCGTTTGCCCGGCGTGTGTTTACCGATGAAGAGCGTGCGTATTGCGATGCATCGTCTCGCCCTGCCGCGCACTATGCCAGTCGTTTCGCTTCTCGCGAGGCGGTGCTTAAGGCGCTTGGAACGGGTTTTAGCCAGGGTGTTGGCCGTAAAGACGTTTCCGTAACGCGCGATAAGCTCGGTAAGCCAAAAGCCCTGCTTTCGGGCCGCGCTCTCGATATCGCCCAGGAATTGGGTGTTGTCGAGGTTGCTCTTTCTATTACCCTGACGGGTGACTTGGCTGTCGCTAATGCCATTGCAATCACCGAGGATGCTCGACCTAAACCCAAAGAAGAAAAAGTGAGCACGAAGGAGCGCGTTGCTCAGACATTTAAAGAGGCTCGTTCTGTCTTGGACGAGCTCGAACAGCTGCAACAATCTGCTTTGTCGGAACATCTGGATGATGTTCCGCAAGATGCGCTAGGAGCATAGATGAAACCGGTTTTGAGTACTGAGGAAGTCGTTCGCCTCGAGGATATCATCGAGCGTGAGGGCACCTCGAAGGCCGAACTCATGGAGTTGGCGGGCGAATTTGCTGCCAATGAGATTTTAAAGCTCAATCCCGATCGCGTTCTTGTATTGGTCGGTTTTGGCAACAATGGCGGAGATGGCTGGGTTGCCGCTGACATTCTGACACATAAGGGCATTGATGTAGATATCGTCTCCCCGGTTGAGCCGGATGAGATCCCTGCCGCTCTCGCTCGTCATGTCGCCCGTCGCACTGCTGGTCGCGACGTGCATGTGTGTGTCGGCCCCTCTCGTGATGAGCTGGAGGTGCTGATCGATAAGGCTGATGTTGTAGTCGATGCCATTTTTGGTACTGGTTTTCACGGTGATCTTCGTGCGCCGTTTTCAATCTGGATTCCCGCGGTCAATGAAAATGCCGACCGCGTTGTCTCCATCGATGTTCCCTCGGGCCTGAATGCCGAGACGGGCGTTGTGGATGACGACTGCATTCGTGCCGAGCGTACGGTGACGATGATTGCTCCCAAGATCGGCTTATACAGCGCTGACGGTCCCGAATATGCAGGCGATCTGGTCTGCGGTGGTCTGTATGACCGCCTTGATGAGGTCATTGACGATGTCGACCATGCTGCCGAGATCGTGGAGCCCGGCGACCTTGTGGACTACTTTGCTCCGCTGCCCACGAATATCGATAAGTACTCGCGCGGCTCGGTGCTCATTGTTGCCGGATCGGCGCAGTATCCTGGTGCGGCCATTATGGCTGCCAAGTCCGCTGCCCGCGCAGGCGCCGGCTATGTGGCGGTCGCGACTCCGGATGCGTGTGCTAACCTTATCCGCATGGCGCTCCCTTCGATTCCGGTCTTTGCTATTCCATCTGATTCCCGCGGTTCTTTTGGTGCCGCTGCGCGCATGACGGTATGTGAGATTGCCAAGAAATATAGCTGCGTGCTGTGTGGTCCCGGCATGACGACATCTGCCGGTGCCATGCAGGCGGTTTCGGGTCTGCTTGAGCTCGACGTACCGCTTATCTTGGATGCCGATGCTCTCAACTGCCTTGCCAAGATTGCAATCGACGGCATCGACAGCAATCCCGAGATGTATCGTCGCGAGCAGCCGCTCGTCATGACGCCGCATTATCGCGAGCTTTCGCGTCTCGTTGCCGGCGATGAGGTCAATGACCTTGGCACCGCGATTGCTGCTGCGCAAAAGGTTGTCTGGGCCGCTGGTTCAGATAATCTCGTTGTTATTGCTAAGGGCCCGACGACGGCCATTTGCGGTGTTGAGCGCGTGCTGCTGCCACTCTCGGGCCCGGCGTCGTTGGCGACCGCTGGCTCGGGTGACGTTCTTGCGGGCATTCTGGCTGGCACGCTTGCCACCATGCGCGACGAGATGGACCGTTGGGAGTTACTGTACTCGTATGCCGTTGCACTTCATAGCTATGCCGGTTTTGCCGCGGCGACGGAGTTTGGCGAGAAGAGCGTTATCGCGACCGATCTTATCGACTTGATCGGTCCCGCCATGGAGTTGGCGGCAAAGGATGCGCTCGATGATCTGGGAATCACAGACGAAGGGTCGGATGACTAATTATGAATAAAGCCGATTTGACGCGTTGGTCCTGGGTCGAGATCGACCGCGGGGCGCTCCGCCGCAACACGAGGGCCTATAAGAATTTGCTGAATCCGCGCCAGCGCCTATGCTGCGTGGTTAAAGCCGACGCTTATGGCCATGGAGCTGTTGAGTGCGCCAAGATTATGTATTCGGCCGGTGCCGACATGTTTGCCGTGGCGACGGTTAACGAGGGCGTTGAGCTCCGACAGGGCGGGATTACGAAACCAATCCTCATCCTTAGCGAGCCGCCTATCGAGGCGATTCCGACGTTGCTCGAGTTCGATATCATGCCCTCGGTCTATACGTCCGACTTTGCTCTTGCGTATGGCGAATGTGCTGTCGCGGCGGGCAAGGTGGGTAAGTATCATCTCGCCATCGAGACGGGTATGAACCGTATTGGCGTACATTACACGCAGGTGATCGACTTTGTCCGTGGTATTGATTTCCATCGCGGCATTCAGTGCGATGGCGTATTTACGCACTTCGCCACGGCCGATGAACCTTCGGGCTGGGACTACAAGCTGCAGTGTCAGCGCTTTACCGAGGCCGTTCAGGCCATTAAGGATGCGGGTTTTGAGTGCGGTATCGTGCACTGCGCCAACACGCCGTCCTCGATGCTCGACCCCTCGATGCATTTTGATATGATTCGCGCCGGCGTTGGCTTGTATGGCATGCAGCCGTGCGAGCTGAGTGGCCGTGTGATGCAGCTCGATCCCGTTATGAGCGTTCATGCGCGCGTGACGCGCGTGGCACACCCTGCGATGGGTGAGGGCGTGGGCTACGGTTTTACCTACCGCGTACCGCGTACGCGCGTTCAGATCTGTACGCTGCCGATCGGTTATGCCGACGGCCTATCGCGTACGCTTTCCAATCGTATGGACGTGCTGTATCGCGGCGAGCGCGTGCGTCAGGTTGGCAATATCTGCATGGATCAGTTTATGGTCGCCATTCAGTCCAACCCGGCACACGAGATTCCCGAGGCCGAGTATGGTGACGAGATGATTATTGTCGGCCGCGATGGCGATGCCGAGATCACTATGGACGAGATGGCCCGACTGCGCGGAACGATTAACTACGAGGTCGCCTGCGGCTTTGGCATGCGTCTCGACAAGGTCTACGTGTAGGAGCCGCTATGGGCGTCATGCACATCCCCGGCCATACCCATCAGGCACCACGTGAGGTCGCACTCGAGGAAATTGAGGCCGTTCTGGGCGATTGTCACCTCTGCCAGCTCTGCCAGTCGCGTCACAATATCGTGTTTGGCGTGGGAAACCCCCGCGCTCGCGTGATGTTTATTGGTGAGGCGCCGGGCCGCAATGAGGATTTGCAGGGCGAGCCCTTTGTGGGGGCGGCAGGCGAGGACCTCAACGGCATTTTGTCGCTGGCGGGGCTCAAACGCGAAGACGTCTACATTGCCAACGTGCTTAAGTGCCGCCCGCCGGGAAACCGCAATCCGCGTCCCGAGGAAGTGCTGGCTTGCTCGCCGTTTTTGCGTGAGCAGATTCGAAGCATCTGGCCCAATATCATCGTGACGCTCGGCAACCCCGCAACGCACTTTGTGCTCAAGACCGAGATTGGCATTACCAAGCTGCGCGGCAGGTTCCATCAGATGGGGCACTTTGTGGTGATGCCGACGTTTCATCCTGCGGCGGCGCTGCGCAATCCGGCGTGGCAGGAGTTGCTGGAGGAAGACTTTAAGATGCTGGGCGACTATCTGGAGCGGCACCCCGCGCCGGAGACCGCCTCGGAATAATAAGGAGCGCATATGTCCCTGGAGCGCCTGGGGGTAGATACCTATAGAACGGCTCGTACTGCCGATACGGAGCATTTCGGCGAGCTGGTCGCACCGTGTCTAGAAGATGGCGATGTGCTGATTTTGACCGGCGGCTTGGGTGTGGGAAAAACCCACTTTACCAAGGGCGTCTCGCGTGCCCTGGGCGATGAGCATATGGTCACGAGCCCTACGTTTGCGCTCATGGCTGTTCATGACCAGGGACGTATTCCGCTGTTCCATTTTGATCTGTATCGCTTGGAGCATGCCTACGAGCTTGAGGATACGGGCATTTTTGACGTGCTGGGCTATGAGGGTGTTTGCCTGCTGGAATGGGGCGAGCAGTTTCAGGATGAACTGACAGATGAGTATCTTTCGGTGACGCTTAAGCGCGATGAGGACGACAGCGACGTGCGAACGATAACGCTCGAGGCGCACGGCGAGCGCGCGAATGAGCTTTCCCATTTGATAGATAAGGCTGTACAAGATGAGCTTGCATAACGACAACGCGCTGGTGGTGGCGCTTGACACATCGACCGACATGCTTGCTTGCGCGGCAAGCTGGATTGATGCGCAGACAGGCGAGGCAAAGCTGGTAAGTGGGGACCATCTGTGTCGCCGCCATGCCAACGTGGAGCTCGTGAATACTGTTGATGGCCTACTGAAGCAGACCGGCCTGGATCGTAGCGATGTCGGCTGTTATGTGGTCGGCCGCGGCCCGGGTTCGTTTACGGGCGTGCGTATCGGCATCTCCACCGCAAAGGGTCTGGCACGCGGTGCCAACGTGCCGTTGCTCGGCGTGTCGACACTTGACGCTTGCGCCTGGACGGCATGGAAGGCCGGCGTACGCGGCAAGCTTGGTGTTCTTGCCGACGCCATGCGCGGCGAGGTGTACCCGGCGCTGTATGTGCTGGGGGATGAGGGTCCCGAGCGTCTGTTTGAGCGCGAGCGTGTGGTCAAGGCCGCCGTGGCGCTTGGTGAGTGGCGCCAGACCGCGGACTGGGATCAGGTTCAGCTGACTGGTGACGGTCTCGTGCGTTATGGCAAGCTGCTGGGTGAGGACGAGACGGCGCGCTGCGTGGAGCGAGATCTGTGGTGGCCCTCGGGTGAGGGCCTGCTGATGGCGCACGCCGCAGGCGATGGCGATCCGGCTCGCGTCTTGCCGATCTATACGCGCCTTTCGGACGCCGAGGAAAACGAGCGCAAGCGCCTGGGCCTTGCCGAGAGCGCGCAGAGTGAGGTGACAGGTGTTGCCGACGAGCTCGCCGGACGACATCTGCAATTCCGCCCCATGGGCGCGGCGGATGCCGAGGGTGCGAGCGCGTTGGAGACCGCCTGCTTTGAAGGCGCCGGACACGAGGCGTGGACGCCGGGCATGTTCCTGTCCGAGCTGGGCGAGGACGTTGCCGCTCCGCGTAGCTGGTGGGTGGCGCACGACGACGGTCAGCTACTGGGCCTTGCCGGCGGTATGGTCGTCGACGGGGACGTGCAGATTATGGACGTTGCCGTCGATCCGACTCATCGCCGCGAGGGCATTGCTCGCAAGCTGCTGTCGCACGTGAGCTATGACGCGCAGATGCTCGGCTGCACTACGGCTTCGCTTGAGGTTGAGGACGGCAACGAGGGCGCAATTGCACTCTATACCGCCCTGGGCTTTACCGAGGCGGGTCGTCGCCGTGGCTACTACGGTGCCGGCAAGGATGCCATCGTCATGACGGCGCCGCTGCCCCTGGTGCTTCCTCTCGACAATGCCTCGCCCGAGCCAACTGCTGCCGAACAGCGCGCATGGCCGCTGCCCGCGCCCAAGCGCTCTGCCGAGGAACGTGTCGAGATTGAGCGTCGCCGCCTAGTACTCGCTATCGAGAGCTCCTGTGACGAGACGGCGGTGGCGATTATCGATGCGGACGGCAATATGCTGGCCAACCAGGTGTCGACGCAGATCGATTTCCATGCCCGTTTTGGCGGCGTGGTGCCCGAAATCGCCTCGCGCAAGCACGTTGAGGTCATCGTGAGCGTCGTGGACGCGGCACTCGAGGACGCTGCAGCGTCGCTGGGCCTTACGGGCGGGGCCATTGCACCAAGTGAGCTTGCCGCCGTGGGCGTGACGCAAGGTCCGGGCCTGGTGGGTGCCCTGGTGGTGGGTGTCGCCTTTGCCAAGGGCTTTGCGTATGCTGCCGGCAAACCGCTGGTGTGCGTCAATCATCTGGAGGGCCACCTGTT
>URNU01000083.1 GCA_900549275.1 uncultured Collinsella sp.
GTCGCGCTCGCGGGCGGCTTTGCGGGCGGGCTGGGCAACTCGCGCGACCAGGAGCCTTCGACGCTCATTGCCGGCGTGGCCGTGGCGACCGCGCTCATGCCGCCCCTGTGCGCGGCGGGTTACGGCATTGCCATCGCGAACGGGTCGCTGTTCCTCTCGGCCCTCTACGAGTTTGGCATCAACGTCGTCTTTATCGCGCTGGCGGCCGAAGCCGTGCTGCTTCTTTTGCGCACGCCGCTCAAGCGCGACCTGAACGGCGACGGTATTGTGACTGTCGAAGAAAACGCCGAGGTCAACGAGCTATCGCGCAAGGTGCGCCGCCACATCATCGTGGGCACGGTGATCTTTGCCATCCCCTGCATCGTTATGACCGCGAGGTCTATTGGTTCGGCGCAGGCCGGCGTGCAGGACGGCTACGGCGTCACCGAAACCACGCGCGAGCTTGCCGCAGTGCTGCCGGGCTTTAAGGATTACACCGTCGCCGTCGAGACCTCGGCCGCCGAAGGCGACGAGGAGGGCATCGTCGAGCGCGAGATTGTCGCCCATGTGACGACAAGCGAAGCGCTTGGGGCACACGACCGTCACGTCGCCCGCAAGCTCATCGATCTCAATGTGCCCGAACTCGATCGCGTGGAGTTTGACGTGGAGTGATGCCGGCGCGGGATGTTGCAAAGCGCACGTAGCAGCTCAGGGTATCGGTGCCAAAGGAATCGACTTTGACAAACGGGGCAGTTTCGTCGCAGCCGTCTTCGCTACTCGATCCCATGTCGTCACCATCGAAGAATTCCATCGCTGCCGTTTCCTTCATATTCCAGGGCACTTGCCAAGCTCTGTCCAATTATGACTCGAAGCTTAACAAACGCCTCTTAAGGCTAGCTTAGGCTCGAGGCAGCCGGAGCTGTTAGCCGCAAGATGCACAGGGGACGCGGGAATGCGATGATCCGCTTCCCTCCGTCCCCGACGGATCCCCGACGGATCATTTTTTAGTACTTAAAGAAGCCCTCGCCCGAGCTTTCGCCCAGCTTGCCATCGTCGAGCATCTGCTTGAGGACGGATGCCATGGCCTTAAAGTTGTAGGGCATCATCATCTTTTTGAGCAACGGGCTCACCAGGCCCGGCACCTTCTGGTACTGCATAACGATGTTGTAAGCCGTCTGGATACCAACCGTGTCGAATACGCGGAACGGACCCTTGGGGGCGCCGGTGCCACGCGTCCATGCGAGGTCGATGCTCTTGGGATCGCTCACGCCCGAGACATACAGGTCGAGGCCCGAAAGCAGCCATGGCACCAGCATGGAATTGAGCAGGTAGCCGTTCTTTTCCTTGTTGACGGGCAGGGCAAGCATGCGAATGTCGTTGGCGAAGTCGACGAGCTCGTCGAAGTAGCGCTTGTCGGTTTGGTCCTGCGCCATGACCTCGGTCATGTTGTTCTTCCAGATGGAGTTGGCAAAGTGCAGCGACAGGTACTTCTCGGGGCGACCAGTGTACTTGGCAAAGGTGCTCGGCAGCAGCGTAGAGGAGTTCGTCACGACGACGGTTTTTTGCGGGAGAACCGGGGCGAGCTTTTTGTAGAAGTCGATCTTTGCCTGGGTGTCCTCGGCCATAGACTCGATGACCAAGTCGGCGTCGGCCACGGCTTTGGCGAGGTCGAGCTCCAACTTGAGTGTGGAGTAGGCACGCTCGACGGCGGCGAGCGACGCCTTTTTGTCGAAGGGCTGGCCACTATCGGCGATACCGGCGCACCACTCGCCTGTGCCATCCGCCATGCCCTCGATTGCCGCGATGTACTCCTCGCGCACATGATCGATCTTGGGCTGTGTGCGGCCGATGCTGCCCTCGCTGCGCAGCCAGATCGTCACATCAAAGCCGCAGTAGGCAGCCTGAAAGGCAATCTGGCTTCCCAACACGCCGCCGCCGGCAACACAAACGGTCTTGTAGCTCATAGGAACAGTCCTCTCTTACGTAATTCCATAGATGTGTATTTATTCAACCGTAAGAGGGCTGCACGCTGGGGATGGGTTCTATAAACGGACGGTATTTCGCGGCAAACGGCTACACCTGTTCATTATCTCAGGGTTCCATGTCCAACAAAAACGGGTGGTAGCCGGTACGGCTACCACCCGTTTGTCTCATATCTAGCCCATAGCAGGCAAGCTACTTCTTAATGCCGCGTCCCAGACGCTTGGCGACCGATGCAACGGCCTCCTCGCTGGCCGGCCCACAGCTCACGCAACCGTCATGGGCACGCATCTGACCGGTGACCTCATCCATCGCGAGCGGCGCCACCTTCTCGAGCTTAAAGCCCTTACCGGCGCGCATGTTCTCCTTGGCCACGCTGATCATAAGCTTAATGCGGTTGAGCTGGTTGACCTCGGACGCACCGGGGTCGTAGTCCACCGCGACGATGTTGCTCTCGGGGTGCTGACGGCGCAGCTCCTTGATCACGGCCTTGCCCACCACGTGGTTAGGCAGGCACGCAAAGGGCTGCGTGCAGATGATATTGGGTGCGCCATGGTCAATCAGGTCGAGCATCTCGGCCGTGAGCAGCCAGCCCTCGCCCATGTTGTTGCACACCGAAAGCACCGTGCGGGCCTTGTCGGCCATGGTGCCGATGCGCTCGGGCGCCTCAAAGCGGCGGGACTTTTCGAGCAGCTCCTCCACCGGCGTACGCATCCAGTCCACGAGCTTGATGAGCGCCTGCATGCCCGCACGCGTAGTGGCAGAACTTCCCAGCTCGTCCTTCTGCAGCTCGGCGTTGCTCATGGAGTACAGGAAGAAGTCGAGCAGGCCCGGTACCACGGCCTCGCAGCCCTCGCGCTCGATCACGTCGACCACATGGTTGTTAGCCGTGGGGTGGAACTTGACCAGAATCTCGCCGACCACGCCCACGCGCGGCTTGGTGCCCTCGCCCACGAGCGGCATGGTGTCGAACGCGCGGATGGCCTCGCGGCACAGCTTGGTGTAGTTGTGGCGGTTGAACTTGGGCGCCAGCTTGCGGGCTCGTGCCATGTATTCCTCGTAGAGCGCGTTGGCGGCACCGGGCGTGGCCTCGTACGGGCGGCAACGGTAGAGCATCTGCATCATCACGTCGCCAAAGAGCACCGCGTAGACTGCCTGCTTAAGCAGCGCCGGCGTAATCTTAAAGCCGGGGTTGTCCTCGCCGAGCGCCACAGCCGAAAGCGAGATTACCGGGATCTCGGGGTGGCCGCTCTCGCGCAGGGCCTTGCGAATGAGTGCGATGTAGTTGGTGGCGCGGCAGCCGCCGCCGGTCTGGCTGATAACCACGGCCGTCTTGGACAGGTCGTACCGGCCGCTCTCGATGGCCTCCATAATCTGGCCCGTTACCAAAATCGACGGGTAGCAAATGTCATTGTTCACATAGCGCAGGCCGGCCTCGACGGCATCGTGATCGGTCGAGGGCAGCAGCTCCAAGTTGTAGCCGGCACCGCGGAATACCTCTTTGACCAGGTCAAAGTGAATCGGCGCCATCTGCGGGCACAGGATGGTGTAGCCCTCGTCACGCATCTGCTCGGTAAAGGGCACCTTGGGCCATGCGGTCGAGGCGCTCTCACGCTGCGCCTCGAACGTGTACTTGCGGCTCGCAAACGCGGGAGCATCCGTGGAGGGAGCCACCGGCGCGGCATCGCCCTGCTCGTAGGCCTCGCCCGCGGCCGTGGCCTCTGCCAGGCGCTCGGCCTCCTGGTCCTTGAGCGCTGCCATGAGTGAGCGAATACGGATACGCGCGGCGCCCAAGTTAGACACCTCGTCGATCTTGAGCACGGTGTAGATCTTGCCGCTGGCCTCCAGGATCTCCTGCACCTGATCGGTAGTCAGGGCATCCAAGCCGCAGCCGAAGGAGTTGAGCTGGATCAGGTCCAGGTCGTTGCGCATCGTCACAAAACGGGCGACGGCGTACAGGCGGCTGTGGTACATCCACTGGTCGACGACGCGAATCGGACGCTCGGGCTTTACCAGGTGCGCAAGCGAATCCTCGGTAAAGACCGCAAAGCCAAAGCTCGAGATAAGCTCGGGCAGGGCGTGGTTGATCTCGGGGTCGTTATGGTAGGGGCGGCCGGCGAGCACGATGCCGTGACCGCCGTGGTCCTCGACCCACTTAAGGGCCTCCTCGCCCATGGTCTGGATGTCCTCGTGGAAACGCGTATCGGCCTCAAAGGCAGCGTTGACGGCGGCATCGACCTCGGAGCGCGTGATCTTGGGTCCACGCACGCGACCGCGACCAGCCTCGGCATCGGCCACACGGTCGACGGCGAGCACCTGGTACAGACGGCGCTTGAGCTCGGTCTTGTCGTGATACGGCACAAACGGGTACAGGAACTCGATGTTCTGCTCGCGGATCTCGTCGATATTGAGTGCCAACGCCGTGGGGTAGCTCATGACGATGGGGCAGTTATAGCAGTTGCCAGCCGTCGGATCCTCCTTGCGCTCCCAGCGCACGCACGGCATCCAGATAAAGTCGACGTCACGGTCGATGAGGTTCATCACGTGGCCGTGGCTCATCTTGGCCGGGTAGCACACACTCTCGGACGGCATGGACTCGATGCCCGCCTGGTAGGTCTTCTTGCTCGACTGGTCGGACAGCTGCACGCTAAAGCCCAGGCGCGTAAAGAACGCGTGCCAGAAGGGGTAGTTCTCGTACATGTTGAGCGCGCGGGGGATGCCGACGGTGCCGCGCGGGGCCTCGTCGGGGCTCAGCACCTCGCGGTTAAACAGCAGCTCGTTTTTCTTTTTGAAGAGGTTGGGGGCCTCGGTCTTCTGCTTTTTGTGGCCGGCGCCCTTCTCGCAGCGGTTGCCGGTAATGAAGCGCCTGCCGCCGCCAAAGTCGTTGACGGTAAGCTGGCAGTTGTTAGAGCAACGGCCGCAGCGGACATGCTTTTGCGTCACGGTGAGGTGCGCGATGTCCTCGGCCGAGAGGATGGTCGAGGTGCCGTCGGCGCCGGCGCGATCGCGGGCGAGCAGGGCCGCACCGTAGGCGCCCATGCAGCCGGCGATGTCGGGGCGCACGGCATGAACGCCCGTGAGCTGCTCAAACGCGCGCAGCGTGGCATCGGACATAAAGGTGCCGCCCTGGACGATCACCTGGCTGCCGATCTCCTTGGGGTCGCGCAGCTTAATGACCTTGAACAGGGCATTCTTGATGACGGAATAGGACAGGCCGGCCGCGATGTCGCCCACCGTGGCACCTTCCTTTTGCGCCTGTTTGACGCGCGAGTTCATAAAGACCGTGCAGCGACTGCCCAGGTCGACCGGGGCCTTGGCATGGATGGCGGCGTCGGCAAACGCGCGCACGTCCATGTTCATAGAAACGGCAAAGCTCTCGATAAAGCTACCGCAACCCGACGAGCAAGCCTCGTTGAGCATGATGTGCTCGATAACGCCGTCCTTGACGCGCAGGCACTTCATGTCCTGGCCGCCGATGTCCAGGATAAACTCGACGCCGGGCAGGAATGCCTTGGCGCCGCGCAGGTGCGCGACGGTCTCGATCTCGCCGGAATCGGCCTTGAGAGCCTCAATGAGCAGCGCCTCGCCGTAACCCGTGGTGGTCACGTGGCCGATGGTGCAACCGGCGGGGATGTGGTTGTAGAAATCGGCCATGATGACCTTGGCCGTGCCCAGGATGTCGCCGTTGTTGTTGCCGTACCAGGTGTGCAACAGTTGGCCGTCCTCGCCCACGAGCGCGGCCTTCATGGTAGTGGAACCGGCGTCGATGCCAATGAACACGCGGCCGGTGTAGCCTTCGAGCTTGCCCTTGGGGACGACCTCGGTGTCGTGGCGGGTTTTGAACTCGGCAAAGTCCTCGTCGGTGGCAAAGAGCGAATCCAGACGCTCGACCTCGGCACCCTGCGTGTCGCCCAAGCTGTCGATGGCCTCGATGAGCTGCGGGAACGTGCTGAGCTTATTAGACTCGTGCGCCATGGCGGCGCCGCTCGCCACAAACAGGTGAGCGTTTTGGGGCACAATGCGGTGCTCCTCGTCCAGGTTGAGCGTGAGGTAGAAGCGGTGACGCAGCTCGGAGAGATACTGCAGCGGGCCGCCCAGGAAGGCGACGTTGCCGCGAATGGGACGGCCGCATGCCAGGCCCGAGATGGTCTGGGTCACGACAGCCTGGAAAATGGAGGCGGCCACGTCCTCAGGGCGGGCGCCCTCGTTGAGCAGCGGCTGCACGTCGGTCTTGGCAAAAACGCCACAGCGGCTGGCAATGGGATAGATGGTGGTGGCGTTGGCCGCGAGCTCGTTGAGGCCGCTGGCGTCGGTATGCAGCAGAGTGGCCATCTGGTCGATGAACGCGCCCGTGCCGCCGGCGCAGGTGCCGTTCATGCGCTGCTCGATGCCGTTGTCGAAGTAGATGATCTTGGCGTCCTCGCCGCCCAGCTCGATAGCGACATCGGTGGTCGGGATAAGGGTCTCGACGGCACGCTTACTGGCGATGACCTCCTGGACAAACTCCAGGTCGAGCCACTGGGACAGCAGCAGGCCGCCCGAGCCGGTAATGGCGCAGGTCATCTGGGCCGTCGGCAGCACCGTCGCAGCGCCCTCGAACAGGTCGCGGGCGCAGGCACGGACGTCGGTGTGGTGGCGCTGGTACTTGGCGTAGACGATCTGGTTGTCGTCGTTGAGCACGGCGAGCTTAAC
>URNU01000084.1 GCA_900549275.1 uncultured Collinsella sp.
CCGCAACCCCCTTGAACGCTCACTTGCATGTATGGTGCCCGAGGCGAGACTCGAACTCGCACGTTGTTGCCAACGGTGGATTTTGAGTCCACTGCGTCTGCCAATTCCGCCACTCGGGCACGTAATGCTTGAGTTAGTTTATCACAGCTTTCTACCGATTAGTCCGAAAATGGAACTTCGAGCATTTCGATGAGTTCGACCGTGCGGAGCATCTCGCGCTGACGGCATCCGCGACCGCCGACCGAAGCCTCACCCATCTGGTTATCGTAAGGGTCCTCGCGCATGCCGTCGAAAGAGGGCTCAAACTCTGCCTGGAATCGATTGTTGGCCACCATACGCCACGGGTCGAGATTGCCAAAGTAGTGACGGCGGCGCCACTCCTCCCCCATCCTGCGAGCAGAAGATCCAAATGACACGTCGGCGTTGAGCCAACCGGTCTGCGGCGTATAGAACTCTGCCCAGTCGTGCGACCCCACCGAATCGGGCGCAACGTACAGGCCGCTCTGCCAACGGGCAGGCACGCCCGCGATGCGGCACATGGTGATAAACGTGAGCGCCATAACGCCGCAATCGCCGCGGAGCGAATGCGCGCAGTCATCGGCAATAGATCCCAAAAGCAGGTACGGTGGCTGATAGCGATAGTCGATATGCTGTGTCAGGTAATCATAGATAGCACGAGCGCGATCGAGCGGATCCTCGAGGCCATCAACGACATGCTCGGTCAGCTGTTGCAGATACGGCGTGAATGCAATGTGCGGACGGTCCTCGGAAATATCTTCGGGCAGCGGCGCGTCCATACACGGATGCGCCGGAAGTGCACCTCCATAGATATCGCGATAAGCGGCATCGATTTGATAGCGATAGGTCACCGAGAATGTGCGATCGGTCGAGGAGACCCACGAGGCAGTACGCGCCGAGGCGCTCGCAGGAGCAATGGCCCCCTCCGGCGTCATATCAAGTATCTCGACCTGGGACTGCTGGCGGCAGGCGGCGGCAACGGGAAGCCACGCGCGAACGGTCTCTCCCTCCAAAGCACCGGGGACAGATACGCATGCCTTAAGCGTAATGGTGCGAGACAGTTCGCCCTGCGACTCCATCTTCTCGAGCATCTGGTTGCGCAGCGCAATTCCATCCGTAGAATCGGGATGCAGGCCCGGAACCTCCTTGGGATACACACGCAAAGAATCAAGGAAGTTGTCAAGAACGAACAGCTCGCCATCGATAAAGCGCCAGTCAATACGCTTACGGTCAATCAGATCGTCAAACTGCTCTTCGGTAAACTCAGGCCACTCCTCGCGGATCATCTCGATAGCCCGATCACGCGACACCGAAAAATGAAGCGGCGTCTCGATCATGCGATACCGCTCGGCGCGAACGCAGGCAGCCAGCGAAGGCTCAGGGTTCTGCTCCAAAAGGCGATCGCAGGCGGCAACAGCCTGCGTCAAATACCCGGCATCCTTAAGACGAAGAATCTCAGGCGGTAGCCCAATATCGAGATGGCGAAAGTCATCGCAGCAAACATCAACAGAGCAACCAACAGGACCCTCGTCAACAACCTTCCCATCCGAAGGCAGCACATTAATAACAGCCATACCAAAACTCCAAGTCACTAGAATCCTTGAGGCCCATTGTAGCGAGATGAAAAAGAAAGCCCCAATAAAGGAACCCTCAACACCGCCGAACGGTAGTCAAATAAATAATTCAGCCCAGTAACCCTGCGGCGTTAAACAAAGGAAGCCCCGTCCCCCGGAACTGTTTCCTTGGCGCGACTTCTGGCGAAGCCAGGTGAGCGCAAAGGAAACAGTGTAGGGAGACGGGGCTTCCGGTGGGAAGTTTAGCGACGTTTACGCCTTGTTGACGGAGCCAAACTCCTCCATAAGCTCCTTGGTGCGAGCAACGATGTTGTCGCGACCAGGCTTGAGGAGCTTGCGGGGGTCGAAGCCCTTGCCCTGCTGATCCTTGCCAGCCTCGATGTACTCGCGGACGCCCTTGGCGAAGACGAGCTGCAGGTCGGTGTTGACGTTGATCTTGGAGATACCCAGGGAAATGGCCTTCTTGATCTGGTCCTCGGGGATGCCGGTGCCACCGTGCAGGACGAGGGGCAGGTCGCCAGTCTGGGCCTTGATCTCACCCAGGCGCTCGAAGGAAAGGCCAGCCCAGTCGGCAGGGTACACGCCGTGGATGTTGCCGATACCGCAGGCGAGGAAGTCGACGCCCAGGTCAGCGATCTGCTTGCACTCGGCAGGATCAGCGAGCTCGCCGCTGGAGGTCACGCCGTCCTCGGTGCCGCCGATGCCGCCGACCTCAGCCTCGATGGACATGCCCTTGGAGTGGGCAAGCTCAACGAGCTCCTTGGTGCGGTCGAGGTTAAGCTGGAAGGTCTCCTCGTGAGAGCCGTCATACATGATGGACGTGAAGCCGGCCTCGATGCACTTGAAGCAGTCCTCGTAAGAACCGTGATCGAGGTGAAGGGCGACGGGAACGGTAACGCCCGTGGCCTCGACGGCAGCCTTGACCATGTCGGCGCAGACCTTGAAACCGCCCATCCACTTAGCGGCACCAGCGGTGCACTGAAGGATCAGCGGAGACTTGGCCTCCTCGGCGGCCTGGAGAATAGCCAGGGTCCACTCGAGGTTGTTGGTGTTGAAGGCACCGAGACCGTACTTGCCGGCCTCGGCCTTCTTGAGCATGTCTGCTGCGTTGACGAGCATAAAAGAAACCTCCTGTAAGGTTGCTCCGATAACGCCTGAGATTTTACCACGGCGCACCCGAGCATAAACGTTCGTTTGTTCACGAATATCGCCCAAACAGACTTTTTTGACCGTTTGCCCTACGAAATTGACCCGTTGGGGAAAAATAGCTTGACGTTTGGACGCTTCTCGTGCTTCAAAAGCCGACTATAAAGCTACACCTGCATGAAAGGGTTCTGCATGAGTTCGCGTGCCACAGTGGTTGAATCGCCATGGCCGGTTAGGCAAACGGTATCGGGCGGGAAAAGCCGGGCGAGCTTAGAAAGCGAGCGCAGAATCGCCGCCTCGTCTCCGCCGGAAAGATCGGTACGGCCGTGCCCACCCGGAAACAGGGTGTCGCCCACAAAGGCAATGTTCCCCTGCTCGGTGGCAGCAAACAAGACAATGCCACCCGGTGTGTGACCGGGCGTCGCAATCACCTGCAGGCAGATATCGCCCACCTCGATAGCATCGCCCTCGGCGAGCAGACGCGTCGGCTCCCCGGGGTCGGGCGTCTCAATGCCCCACATCGCTCGCTGTTCCTCGATGTTCGCATGCGGCACCGCCACATCCTTAGCACACAGCTCATACTGGCAGCCCTCGCCAACGGTGGTTCGCACGCCGGCAACACCCCCAACATGATCGGCATGGCCATGAGTGCATACGGCGCCAAGCATGCGTACGCCGGGATGCTCGGCTCGAATATGCTCCACCAAGCGCTCGCCTTCCCATGCGGGGTCGATAATCACGCACTCATTGTCCGAAATAACAGCATAGCTATTGGTCTGAATGGGACCGTTTACGAGCGTCTCGATCTCGACCGATCCCTTGGGAGTTAAATCCAAGGACACAGCATTCATGTCCCTCTCCTCTCAATAGAACTCGAGGCATCAAACGATGCCTCGAGTGTAGCGAATATCGATAATGTGGCACGTTCGTCGCGACTAAACACGGCGCTTAAGCTGGGCTCCACCCTCGCCGGGCATCAGGCGGCGCGCGTCGTAGACCGAGTCAACGCTGCTGATAGAGGCCAGCAGCGGATCCAGACCACTCGCGTCCGAAATCTCGACCATAAAACGCAGGGTCGCAATGCCCTCGCGGTTGGTCGAGGTAGCGGCGGAAAGGATATTGCCGCCCGCATCGCCAATGGCGATGGTGACGTCCTTGAGTAGACCCATACGATCCAGGCACTCGACCACAATCTCGACCTGGAAAAGCGTATCGGCAGCACCGTCCCACTCCACGTCAATCATGCGCTCGGGGTGCTCCATGAGGCCTTTGACGTTGGGGCAGTTGGCACGATGCACCGAGACACCTCGGCCGCGCGTGATGAAGCCGACGATATCGTCGCCCGTCACCGGATTGCAGCAATGCGCCAGACGGACCAGCAGGCCGCTGTTGCTCTCGCCCTTGACGATAATGCCGTTACTTGCGCTCTTGCCACGCTTTTGCGGCTTGCGGTTGGAGCCTCGAGCCGGCTGTTTCACGACCTCGGCGATAGCCTCGGCCTTGGTGACCTGTTCCTCGGGCTTGGGGTCCAAAATTTGCTCGACCTTGTTACCCACGGCACGTGGGGCGACTTTGCCCGCGCCAACGGCTGCGAACAGGTCCTCGAGCTGTTTGTAGTTAAACTGCTCCGCCACGGCGTTGAGCGCACGCGTGGATCGCGGCGTAGAGATGCCATACCCGCGTTTGCGCAGGTCCTTGGCCAGTATATCGCGACCGGCGGCAGCGTCATCGTCTTTGGTCGCAGCGGCGAAATAACGGCGGATCTTTGACTTGGCCGAAGGCGTCTTGACGATCTTGAGCCAATCACGCGACGGCTTGGAGCTCTTGTTGGTCAGGATTTCAACGCGGTCGCCCGTCTTGATCTCGTGCGTAAGCGGCGCCACCGCACCGTTGATCTTGGCGCCGACGCAGTGATTGCCGACCTCGGTATGAACGGCGTAGGCAAAGTCGAGCGGTGTAGAGCCAGCACGAAGCGCCATGACCTCGCCCTTGGGCGTAAAGACAAAAATCTCCTGGTCAAACAAGTCGACCTTCAGCGAGTGCAGGTATTCCTTGGCGTCGGTGATCTCGTCAGACGCAGCCCAATCGAGCGAATGTTTGAGCCAGTTAATCTGGTCGTCTAGACGCTGGGCATCATTAGTCTTAGACGCAGACGATCCGCCCGACTTCTTATAGAGCCAGTGGGCGGCGATGCCGTACTCGGCCTGCTCGTGCATCTCGTAGGTTCGAATCTGAATCTCGAGCGGGCGGGCCGTGGGGCCGATAACCGTCGTATGGAGCGACTGGTAGTTATTGACCTTGGGCATGGCGATATAGTCTTTAAAGCGACCGGGCATGGGATGCCACAAGGTATGCACGGCGCCAAGCGTGGAATAGCAATCGCGCACCGAATGAGTGATGACGCGCAGCGCCACCAGGTCGTAAATCTCGGAGAACTCCTTGCCCTTGCGCTTCATCTTTTGATAGATGGACCAATAGTGCTTGGAACGACCGTTGATCTGAAAGCCCTCAAGACCAATGCGATTGAGCTCATCGGTGAGCGTCTTGATGGTCTCGGCCAGATAACGCTCGCGAACCTCGCGCGACTCGGCTACCATGCGCGCGATGCGCTGGTAGGCATCGGGCTCCAAGTAGAAGAAGGACAGGTCCTCGAGCTCCCACTTGATAGAGCTCATGCCCAGGCGGTCGGCCAGAGGCGCGTATACGTCCATGGTCTCGCGCGCCTTAAACAGACGGCGGTCCTCGCGCAGGGCGGCAAGCGTGCGCATGTTATGCAGGCGGTCGGCGAGCTTGACGATGATGACGCGAATGTCCTTGGACATGGCAAGGAACATCTTGCGCAGCGTGAGGGCCTGCTTCTCGTCCATGCTGTCGACTTCGATGTTGGTAAGCTTGGTCACGCCGTCGACGAGTTCTGCCACGGTTTCGCCAAACAGGCCGGAAACATCGGTAAGCGAGGTCTCGGTATCCTCGACGGTATCGTGCAGCAGCGCGGCGCACACCACATCGCAGTCCATCTTGAGGTCGGCCAGAATGATGGCAACCTCGACGGGATGGTTAATGTACATCTCGCCCGAGCGGCGCTTTTGGTTGCAGTGCTTCTCGGCGGCAAAGCAGTAGGCCTGCTCCACCTTGGAGAAGTCATCCTCATTCATATATTTGAGGCACAGGCGCTCCAGCTTGTCGTAGCTGTCCGCCATAATCTCGGGCGGCAGCTCATCGGCATGCTTATAGTGCTCCATCTCCGAAAACGGCTGGAGGGTGGAATCATGGGCGATACGGGCTGCGGCATCCATCGAGGTCCCCTTCCCCTAGGCCCGCGGTACGATCGGGCGGTTAACTTTGGCTAGCATATCAGAAGCGCACGAATCGAGTGCCCAGCTCCGAAAAGCCGTGAACTCCATGCGCGAGCGCAAGCCCTCCAAATAGCGAATTGACCTGCTTAATTGCACGCGACCGGGGTTTTCTGCCATTGAGATGCGACGCGTATCGTCAAACCCCGAAACGCGACAGAAACCGAGCTCTTCGAAGATTCCCAAGCCGCTTGCCACCGAGCGCTCATCGACCGGCGTGCGCGCGTCGATTGCAAGGCACATCTGCGCAATGTCGATATCGCTTGCGCAGAATGAATCGTCCCCTGTCTTGCCACGGTTGGAGCGCCACATGGTCTGCAGCGCACGATAGAGCGTGACGAGCTCATCGCGCTCGGGCGCGTAACAATCGAGCAGGCGCTCGTTAATGCGAGCGTCGCGCGACGAATAGAGCAGGTGAATCACGGCAGGCTGTCCATCGCGACCGGCACGGCCACTCATCTGGTTAAACTCAATCGCACCAAACGGCATGTGGTAGAGCACGACATGACGGATATCGGGCAGGTTGACGCCCTCACCGAAGGC
>URNU01000085.1 GCA_900549275.1 uncultured Collinsella sp.
TTCGACTCGACCATCGAGCGTAAGGTGCGCGAGGCCTATATCGCCATCAAGATGGAGGACATGTACTCCAAAGACGATATCCTCATGATGTACCTCAACACCATCTACTACGGCCACGGCGCCTACGGCATCGAGGCCGCCGCAGAGACCTACCTGTCCAAGACTGCCGCCGACCTCACCCTGAGCGAGGCCGCGCTGCTCATCGGCCTTCCCAACTCGCCCTCGCAGTACGACCCCACGGTTAACCCCGACCTGGCGCTGTCCCGCCGCAACAAGGTTCTGGACAACATGCTGCGTCTGGGACACATCACGCAGGAAGAGCACGATGCCGCACAGGCTGAGCCCATCACGCTTAACGTGACAGAGATCTCGGGCAGCGGCGTTAACATCTATTCGCAGCCCTACTTTGTCTCCTATGTCAAGCAGCTTCTGGAGCAGGAGTTCTCCACCGACGTACTCTTTAAGGGCGGCCTTACGGTTAAGACCACCATCGACCCCACGATGCAGCAGGTGGCCGAGGAGGCCGTGCGCTCGCAGCTTGACACAATCGGACTCGACGGCTTGGACATGGGCATGGTGGTCATTGACCCCAAGACCGGCTATATCAAGTGTATGGTGGGCGGCTATGACTACGACTCGGACCAGAACCACGTGAACCACGCAACGGCCAAACGCCCCACGGGCTCCTCGTTTAAGGCGTTCACGCTCGCCGCTGCCATCCAGTGCGGCATGGACCCCAATATCACCCTCAACTGCAACTCGCCGCTCCCCCTTAAAAATTCTTCTGCCAAGGTCCAGAACTACGCAAACCAGAGCTTTGGCTCCATTTCGCTCAAGCAGGCGACGGCGGTTTCGTCCAACACCGGCTATGTCCAGGTCGCAGACGCCATCGGCAACAGCAAGATCATCTCGCTTGCCAAAAAACTCGGCATCGATCCCAAGAAGGACAACCTCGAAGATGTGCCCGTCATGACGCTCGGCACTGGCTCTATCTCGCCGCTTGAGATGGCCGCCGCCTATGCCGCCTTTGCTAACGGCGGATACTATCGCCAACCCATCGCCATCACCGAGATCATCTCCCGCAGCGGATCAGCGCTGTATCAGCACACTGACAATCCGCAACAGGCGCTCACCGGCGGTGAGGCCGCAGCCGTGACCGATACCCTGAGCGGCGTTATGCGTGGCAGCGGCACCGGCGCTTCGGGCGCCTTGAGCGTCAACCAGCCATGCGCCGGCAAGACGGGTACCACCAGCGATGTTACCAACCTGTGGTTCTGCGGCTACACTCCACAACTCTCCGTTGCGGTTTGGACCGGCTACTCCCAGGGCGAGATCCCCATCAAAAAGTACGGTGCAGACTTACACCCTTATTCCGCCAACCTGCCTGTCTTCAAGAAATTCATGGATACGGTCTTGGCCGGTAAAGAGCGCGAGGAATTCCCGACCGGAACGGCACCTCAATACAAGAGCAATGACTCTTGGAAGTTCTTTGGCACAACCAACAAAAAGGAAGACAAGGGAGACGAAGACGAGGGAGCAACCACCACGACGACCGAGACCACGGGTGGCGGTACGACCGGCGGCGACGGTAGCGGCGGCGAGGGCGGCTCTCCTACTCCTACTCCTACTCCTACTCCTACTCCCACGCCTACCCCCGATCCTACGCCTACTCCCGATCCTACGCCCACGCCTGATCCTACGCCCACGCCCGATCCTTCAACGGGCCAGTAAGCGCAAAGGACGACTGACACCAAGGCGCCCGAGCAGCACGTACGCTGCTCGGGCGCTTCTTTATTTCGTCAGATGCCACAACGGCCCCGACTGCAAGACCGATAGGGCAACAGGTGCCGGCATGCAAAAAGGGCGCTGACCTTCGTCAACGCCCTCGGCAATTACCTATAGCAACAATCGGCACAGCAGCAGTGCCGCAACTCCCCTACTTGTGGGAGTTACTCAGCTTGTTGATGAGCGCCTCAAGGCGTTCGCCGTCCTCGGCCGTCTGCGCAATGACCAAGATCGTGTCGTTGCCGGCAAGCGAGCCAAGCACGTCGGGCAGCTCCGCAGCATCGACAGCTGCGGCAATACCAGAAGCCGTGCCAGGCTGTGCCTTGATCATAACCAGATTATCGGTGCGCAGTACGCCGGTAACCAACTCGGAAACCATGCGCTGCAGATGCAGGTCCTCGGCAAGGACATAGATGCCCTCGGGGAGCTTACGCAGTCCCATGTCCGCGATATCGCGCGAAACGGTCGCCTGCGTGCAATCGAAACCCATGGCGCGAAGCTCGTCTACCAAAACGCGCTGCGTGCGTACGTCCTTATTGCGAACAATATCTCTGATGGCATCCTGGCGCCCATTGCGTTTTTTGGCCATACAAAACCTCACTCCAAAAGATGGTGGAGACAATCACTTAGTGATTGAATAGTTTAGCGCTATTTGAGGGTTTTAGTGAATAAGAACGCATTTCGAAACAATTCCATGCAATTTATTTCGAAAATCACGCTACTAGACAGTCTTGGCGCCCGAACGATTGAAAAAGGCCGCCAGATGCGTATACAACGCACACCGCGTGGGCTTGGCGCTGGCTATCGAACCATAGAGCAGGCCTAGGCCACGATGATTGCCCTTAAGGGCCGCAACCATCTGACGGGTACGCTGTGCGTCGAGCATATCATGCAAACGGGCCGAACGCTCTATTGAAGACACCCCATGGGGGCTCAGACACAAATTTTCGATGCAGGCGACCAGACCGGCGTAGTAATACCGCTGGCAGACCAGTTTCAACTGATCGCCACCGCCCGCGACGGCAAGCGAGTCAGCAAGCCTGTCGAGCGCCCCGATATCATCAGAAAGCCTGGCAAACATCGTGGGGTCAAACGTCTCCGTAATCGACGGCGCCACTGCATGAAAACGGGCACGGCCACATCCCGATACGCGCTTTGCCTGCGAAAGCGCGAACGTCAAAAAAGACACCGTGCGAAATGCATCGCCATGTGCAAGGCACGCGTCAAAGAGAGCGCGATCATACAGCACGCCAGAGGTCTGTCGGATTAAACCACTGGAAACCAATTGGGTCAGGCAAGCCGCCTGGTCCTCGTCGCCAGAAACGGAGGCCGCGTCCAAAACTCGGGAATGGCGCTCGCGGTGAACATCGTAGCGATCGAGCGATACGGAGGGAAACACGATGTCAGCCGAAGCGTCGCAGGAGCTATCGACCATCTGCGATAGGGACTGCGGTGCAAACCACTCATTGGCATTCATCACAATGATCTGGGAGCCGCGCGAAGCCGCAAAGCCGGCACGCAGGCAGGCGCCAGGCGCTGGGTCCTCAACATCAATCAAATCAATATGGATATCCCTGTCGGCAGCAACTTCGAGCGAATGGTGCACACCAGCTACCACGCCGCGGCAAACAACGACAATTTGCAAATCGTAGAGGTCTTGGTTCTGGATGCTCTCGAGAGCGCGCATCGTATAACTGGGCGAACCCTCAACAATCAGGATCACCGAAAGTCGCGGATGCGAACCACGTCGAACCAAGTTTTCCGTCCTCTCGACAGCTAGTAACAAACTGTCGTTCATGGTACACCCCGTCAATTAATGCGGGCGGTCGCCCGCCGCGATGCACGTCAAGAACAGATGTTGTACACGCCCCGCCCACAGGCGCCGCACACAAAGATCACCGTCAGGCAGCCACTTCCCTAATCGAGCACCACAAGCTCGGTGGGATCGTAGTCCACACCCATAAAGGTAAGACCGCATGCGGGCGCCGTAGGACCAGCAGCGGAGCGATCGCAGGCATCAATTACCTCGCGCATCCACTCGGGATCGCGGCGATGCATGCCGATCTCGACAAGGGTGCCCACAATGGTTCGCACCATCGAATGCAAAAACGCATTGCCCTCGATGGTAAACGTGAGGATGTCCTCGCCAAAGGCGACCTCATGACCAAACTCGGCACGCATTACACAACGGTGCGTAGGCTTTCCCACGGCAGAGGCGACCTTGCAAAAGCTCTTGAAGTCCTGCTCGCCCAAAAGCGCAGGGCAGGCGGCCGCCATCGCATCGACGTCGAGGGGATAGCGATGCCACCACACGGCACCGCGTGACAGCACGGGCCGCGCGTCACGGTCGGCAATGCGATAGGTGTACGTGCGAGAACGCGCGTCAAAACGAGCAGAAAAGCCTTTACGGGCCCTGTAGACCTCGTTTATGGCGATATCTTTGGGCAGCAGAGCATCCATAGCCCGCAGCCACCTACGGCGCGTACACGCGAGCTCAGCGTCCGTTACGGGCACGCTGATGTATTGGGCCACCGCATGCACACCGGCATCGGTACGCCCAGCGCACGTCAGATCGATTGGGCGGCGCAGCAACGTCTCGATGGCACGGCGCAACTCACCCGCAACCGTCGTCTGGCCCGGCTGCTCGGCAAATCCGCTATAGGAGGAGCCATCGTAGGCCACACGAAATACAAGGGTGGCGTCGAGCTCGGGGTTCGAATTGAAATCAGACGGCGCAGTCATGGGCGCTCCCTACAAACAAGCAACGGTATTGCGACAAAAAAAGAGGGGTACGCAAACGTACCCCTCGAATATAGCCTATGCAGACGGAATGTCTACTCAGCGGACTCCTCAGCAGGAGCCTCCTCGACAGCCTCGACCTTCTTGGGAGCAGCGGCCTTCTTGGGGGCCGGAGCAGCCTTCTTGGCCTTGGGCGTGCAAGGCTCGGTGACGAGCTCCATGATAACGATGGGAGCGTTGTCGCCCTTGCGGTTACCGAGCTTCATGATGCGGGTGTAACCGCCATTGCGGTCCTGCCACATGCCCTGAGCAGCCTTGTCGAAGATCTCGGCAACGAGCTGCTTATCGCCGAGCTTGGCGATAGCCAGACGACGAGAGTGCAGGTCGCCCTTCTTGGCCCAGGTGATGATCGGATCGACGACCGAACGCAGCGCCTTAGCGCGGGTCTCGGTGGTCTTGATGCGGTCGTTCTCGAAGAGGGCCTTAGCAAGGCTCTTCTTCATGGCCTTGGTGTGGCTCGCATCGGTGCCGAGCTTCAGGCCCTTCTTAACGTTGTGACGCATGGTCTAGTTTCTCCTCAAATATGCGAAGCATTAAGCCTTCAGGCTCAGGCCCATGGACTCAAGCTTGTCCTTCACTTCCTCGATCGACTTAACACCGAAGTTACGGATGTTGAGCAGATCGTTCTCCGAGAACTCAACGAGCTGACGGACCGAGTGAATGCTGGCGCGCTTAAGGCAGTTGTAGGAACGGACGGAAAGGTCCAGATCCTCGATCTGCTTGTCCAGCTCGGCGTTGTCGTTGGTGACCTCGGGAGCGAAGATCGAAGCCTCCTCCTCGACCTCGGGGGTCTCGGCAAGGTTCATAAAGGCGGCCATATGCTGGTTGATGATATTGGCAGCCTGGACCACGGCGTCGCGCGGGGCGATGGAGCCGTTGGTCTCGATCTCGAGGACAAGGCGGTCGTAGTCGGTGTGCTGACCGACACGGCAAGCCTCAACGAGCTTGGCGCAACGGGAAACCGGCGAGTACAGCGAGTCGACGTGGATCACACCGATGGGATCGTTGTCGCGCTTGTTGGCCTCGCCAGAAACATAGCCGCGGCCATAGCCGATGCGCATGCTCATGGTGAGATGGCCGCCCTCAGTGAGCGTAGCAATGTGCTGCTCGGGGTTGACCAGCTCAAACTCGGACGGAATAAAGAAGTCCGCACCGGTGACCTCGCAAGGGCCGTCAACCGAGATGGTGGCGGTTGCCTCGTCGGTCGTGCCGAGAGCCCTGAAGACAAGACCCTTGACATTCAGGACGATATCGGTGACATCCTCGACCATGTTAGGGATGGTCATGAACTCGTGCTGCGCACCATCGATCTGAATGGCCTCGACGGCGGCACCCTCGAGCGAGGACAGAAGAACACGACGAAGCGAGTTACCCAGCGTATCACCGTAGCCACGCTCGAGCGGCTCGACGGAGACACGAGCAGAGGTCTCGTTGATCTCTTCGACCTGAACCTGAGGCCTAATGAATTCTGACATGTATTACCTCCAGCCTCAGCAGCCCGGATGGACTACTTAGAGTAGAGCTCGACGATGAGCTGCTCGTTGATATCACCGCTGATCTGCTCACGCGTCGGCAGAGCGAGCACGTTACCAGACAGCTTCTCGATATCGACCTCGAGCCAGCCAGGAACCTCAAAGCGCTCGGAGGAAATCAGGGCCTCCTTGATGGGGAGGAGGTCACGGAACTTCTCGCCGACAGCGACGACGTCGCCGGCCTTGACGCGGTAGGACGGGATGTCCACGCGCTTGCCGTTCACGGTGAAGTGACCGTGACGGACGGACTGACGAGCCTCTTTGCGGGTGCGGGCGAAGCCAAGACGGAAGACGACGTTGTCGAGGCGAGACTCAAGGATGATCATGAGGTTCTCACCGGTGACGCCGTTCATCTTACGGGCCTTGTTGAAGTAGCCGTGGAACTGCTTCTCCAGAACGCCATAAATGAACTTGACCTTCTGCTTCTCGCGCAGCTGCATGCCGTACTCAGATTCCTTGCGACGGCGCTTGGGCTGACGGATAGATTCCTTCTTGCTGCTGTAACC
>URNU01000086.1 GCA_900549275.1 uncultured Collinsella sp.
GCGATCACGCGGTCGTGCTCGGCAGCGGTGGTCACGCTGAACTTGCCAAACCCCAAGGGACGCACCATCTCGCGCACCTGGCCTAAGAGCTCCAGCTTAAGGGCATCGTCTACCGCGGGCGGAACGAGCACAAGCGGCGCGCCCTGGAACAGGTCGGCGCGGGAGTGCGCGTAGCCAGAGAACTGGGTGCCCGCCATGGGGTGTGCGCCCACAAAGTAAAAGCCGTGCTCTCGTGCGAGTTCAAAGGCCCGCTCACACACAATGCCCTTGACGCCCACGGTGTCGATCACCACGGGACCCATGATGGCATCGGTGTCGGTGGCGTCGGCGAGCGCCTGGGCGTGCGTCTCGAGCCACTCGATGCATGCTTCGGGATAGCAGGCAAGGACGATGATGTCGCACTCGCCGAGCGTCTCGTCGTTGAGCTCGCCGGCGACGGTACCCATGCTGGCGGCCGTCATCACGTCATCGTCGGGGTCCCAGGCAAGCACGCGAACGCCCGCCTGCGCATAGCCACGGGCAAAGCTGCCGCCGATCAGGCCCAAGCCGACGATGCCGGCGCACTTGGGGCCTCCCTGGTTGACGCGTGCGTTTCTCACCGTACCCATGGCCTACTCCATGGTCTCTTGGCAGACGACCTCGCGGATGGCACGGATGCGGTGCATGGTGTCGTCGAACTGGTCGGGCGTGAGGGCCTGGGCGCCGTCAGACCAGGCGTGGCTCGGGTCGTCGTGGACCTCGATCTCCAGGCCGTTGGCGCCACAGGCGGTCGCGGCGAGCGCCATGGGCTCGACATAGCGGGTGTAGCCGGTGGCGTGGCTGGGGTCGGCGACGACGGGCAGGTGCGACAGGTGGTGCAGCACCGGCACGGCGTTGAGGTCGAAGGTATTGCGGGTGCGGGTCTCGAAGGTGCGAATGCCGCGCTCACACAGGATGACGTTGTCGTTGCCCTCGCTCATGATGTACTCGGCAGCCATGAGCAGCTCGTCGACGGTGCCGGACATGCCGCGCTTGAGCAGGATCGGGGTCTTGGTCTTGCCGACCTCCTTGAGCAGGGGGAAGTTCTGCGCGTTGCGGGCGCCGATCTGCATGACGTCGATCTTCTTATCCAAGAAGACCTGCACGTCGCGCGGGTCCATGATCTCGGTGACGATCGGCATGTCGAGCTCGGCGGATGCCTCGCATAGTAGGTCCAGGCCGGCGGGGCCCATGCCCTGGTAGGCGTAAGGGGAGGTGCGGGGCTTGTAGGCGCCACCGCGTAGCATCGTGGCGCCGGCGGCCTTTACTCGGCGTGCGATGCGGATGAGGTTCTCGCCCTCGACGGAGCAGGGGCCGGCGATGACCTGGAACTGGTCGCCGCCGATCTTGACGCCGTGGCCGCAGTCGATGACGGAGTCCTCGGGGTGGAACTTGCGGTTGGCACGCTTAAAGGGCTCTGAGACGCGCTGCACGCGCTCGACGACATCCATGGACTCGAGCAGAAACGGGTCGATCTTGGTCGTATCGCCCACCAGGCCGATGATGGTCTCGTTCTCGCCGCGCGAGACGTCGGTCTTGAGACCTTTCTTCTCAATCCAGCTGACGATATGGCCGACGGCCTCGTCGCTGGCGCTCTGCTTTAAAATTGCAATCATGGTGTGCCTCTCACCTCGATGGATAACTTTTGCAAAAACGGCCCGCATCGCGAGCCGTGTATATATAGTGCATGAGAGTTTATACTAATTGATTCACTTTTGCGTTCTAAAGTGAGCCTTTGCGCCGTGTCTCCCGCGTAATTGCAAAGCTTTTTCTATTCTTTTGTTAGCCCGTGGCGCACTTGGGTATAATGCCAACCGTTCGCCCTATTAGCTCAGGGGATTAGAGCGTCTGCCTCCGGAGCAGAAGGCCGTTGGTTCGAATCCAACATGGGGCACCATCGAACGTAAGACCGTCCGAACCTCGCATGGTCCGGGCGGTTTTTCTTATACCGACGCGACGTGATGGGACGTGGTATGGCAGCAACGGATATCGAGCGCGGGCTTTCGACCGCCGAGGTCGAGGAGCGCATCGCCGCCGGTAAGATCAACCGCAACATGGAGCTTAAGACCAAATCGGTCCGCGAGCTCATCGTCGAAAACCTCTGCACGCTGTTCAACCTTATCAACGCGGTCTTGGCGATTTTGGTGTTGCTGACCGGTTCGTTTAAGAATCTGACGTTCCTGTTCGTGGTGTTCCTCAATACCGCTATTGGCGTCATTCAGTCCATGCGTTCCAAGAAGATGGTCGATAAGCTCACGCTGCTGACCTCCAAGAAGGCCATCGCGGTGCGCGACGGTGCCGAGGTGGAGCTCGACTTGGACCAGATTGTGCTCGACGACATCATTCGCCTGGGGCGCGGTGACCAGATTCCGGCCGACGCCGTGGTGGTATCGGGCGAGGCACTCGTTAACGAGAGCCTGCTGACGGGCGAGAGCGACCTTATTAAGAAACAGCCCGGTTCCGAGCTCATGAGCGGTAGCTTTATCGACTCGGGCCTGCTGTGCGCCCGCGTGATTCATGTCGGCGCCGACAACTACGTGGCCAAAATTAATAACGAGGCCAAGTACGTCAAAAAGGTCAATTCCGAGATCATGAATGCGCTCAACGCCATCGTGCGCTTCGCGAGCATTATCATGATTCCGCTTGGCCTGGCACTCTTTGCCTCGAGCGTGAGCGAGCTGTGGGATGCCGCGGGAACCCCGGGCGATAGTGCGCTTTCCTGGTGCTTTTCCGAGCTGCTTGCCGGTCGCGTGCCCTCGTCGGCACTGCTGTCCACGGTGGGCGCTCTTTTGGGCATGATTCCGCAGGGCCTGGTGCTGCTGACCTCGTCGGTGCTTGCCATCGCCACGGTGCGCCTGGCGCGCCGCAAGGTACTTGCGCAGCAGCTCTACTGCATCGAGACGCTCGCGCGCGTCGACGTGCTGTGCTTGGACAAGACAGGCACCATCACGTCGGGTCGCATGGAGGTTGAGGGCACCTATCCGCTGCCTTTTGAGGGTGTTGGTTTTGGCGCGGATTCGGACGAGGCGGCTGTTCCCGTCGAGACCACAGTCCTCGATTTTGCGCTCGCCAACGTGGCGCGTGCCACCTCGGCAGACGCCAACGAGACCTGTCAGGCGCTGCTCAACTATTACGCCGACCGCCCGGTAGAGGTGTCCGAGCCGCTGTCGGTCATTCCGTTCTCGTCGTCCAAAAAGTGGAGCGGCGCCTCGTTTGCGCAGGGCTCCTATGTGATGGGCGCAGCGCAATTTGTGCTTTCGGAGCGCGCCTTTGCTCAGGTCGAGACCCGTGTGGCCGAGCTCGCCGACACCTGCCGCGTACTTGTGGTGGCGCGCGTGGACGGCTTTACGCCCGACGGCGATATGGTTGGCGAGGCCGAGCCCGTGGGCTTTGTGACCATTCGCGACGAGATCCGCTCCTCGGCCGCCGAGACCATCGGCTACTTTAACGAGCAGGGCGTGACCCTCAACGTGATCAGCGGCGACGACCCGCGCACGGTGTCGTCGATCGCGCGCGTGGTGGGCGTTCCGGGGGCCGATGCCTACGTCGACGCCACGACACTCGATACGCCGTCCAAGATTGATGCCGCGGTGGATCGCTACCACGTCTTTGGCCGCGTGACGCCGCAGCAGAAGCGCGAGCTCGTGCAGGCGCTCAAGCGTCGCGAGCATACCGTTGCCATGACGGGCGACGGCGTCAACGACGTACTGGCACTCAAGGAGGCCGACTGCTCCGTAGCCATGGCCGCCGGTTCCGACGCCGCGCGCAACGTGGCCGAGATCGTGCTGGTCGACAACGATTTTGCCTCGATGCCCGCCGTGGTGGCTGAGGGCCGTCGCTCCATCAACAACTTGCAGCGCTCTGCGGCGCTGTTTCTGACCAAGACGCTGTTCTCGATGGGCTTGGCGGCGCTGTGCATCGCGTTTCCGCCATATCCCTTCGAGCCGATTCAGATGACACTCATCAACTTCTTCTGCATCGGCGCGCCGGGCTTTGTGCTGGGTTTGGAGCCCAATAATGCCCGCGTGAAGGGGTCATTCTTGACCAACGTGCTCAAGCGTGCGCTGCCGGCGTCGCTGGCGGTCATAATGGCTGCGGCGCTCGATATCTTTGTGGCGCGCGTGTTCGGCTTTAACCAGCTCACCCTTTCGACCATGTGCCTGCTTACGTCGTGCGCGGCGAGCGTGAGCCTGATCTGGCGCATCTCGCAGCCGCCCACCCCTTTGCGCGTGGTGCTCTTTGTATTTGTCGTCGTCGGCATCCTTGTGGGCGTTATCGGATTCCCGGGGCTGCTGTCTATCGCCAACCTTTCGACGGGCGAGGCCGTTATCTTGCTGGCGATCATCGTCTTTACCTGCACGGTGTTCTTTAAGCTCGCCACGATGATGGACTCGCTTAAGCCGCGCCGTCGCCATGCTGCCACCGGCTTTGGCCGTGGCGTTCGCGTCCGTCTGGGCCGCGGCGGCAGTAAGGTGAGCTCGACGGGTTCAACTGCCCAGCGTTTTGCCAAGCGCGTCGCCGCTGATATGGCGCAGCGCCGTGAGGAGCGCACCGCTCGCGAGGCCGAGGCTCGCGCGCTCGAGGGCGTGGAAAAGGCCCAACCCAAGAAAAAGAAAGGTGCGGGCACCAAGCGCTCCCGTGTGACCAAGTCCGCTCAGGGCATTAAGGTCTCGATGCCGAGCAAGAAGAAAAAGCCCGCAAAGAAAGCCTAGCCCCAGTCGCCGGGGGATGATTTCCTGGCGATGTTGAATTGGTGCCTTGCTCCTGTGGGGGCGTGGCGATGCTATGCTCTAACTACGACTGTATGAATTGCTCCGAAAAGAGGAAGCCGTGATCTGCCCGCATTGCCTTAAGACCATAGAGGACGGCGCCTCGTTCTGTCCTTACTGCAACGCATACGTTGGTCCGGGCGACGGTCCCGAGCATACCGAGTTCGTATTCTGCGATGGTTGCGGCGCGCGCCTGTCCCCGCACGATCGCACCTGTCCCAAGTGCGGGCGCCCCGCCCCGGGCATCCTTTCCAAAGACGCGGCCGCATCCGATCTGGCGGCAGGCCGCACGGCCGGCTTTCCGCGCTTGACGCAGGAGCAGATTGATACCGAGGTGCCCCATGCGCCGGCGTCTGCCGCCGCGGTGCTTTCGGACGCCGCCGATCCCAACGAGACTTGCGTGCTGCCGGCCTTCGACAAGGATTTTGGCATCCCCAAGGTGGACATGCCGACGCCGGTTTCCCTGCGAGACGATGCTCAGTCCAGCAAACAGAAGCCCAAGCGCAAGGTGCATCCCGACGAGGATGCCTACCACAAGCATAAGCGCCATATTCCCAAGCCGGTTATCGTCGTTGCGGTGCTCGCGGCCGTGTGCAGCGGTGCCTATTGGTTTGTGACGACCGATCCCCTGGGCGTCATGCCGGGATTCTATAGCGAGTTTGGCCATGCCGCGCAGAGTACTTTCCCTTCGCGCCAGAAGGGCGAGCAGACTCAGGACGATGCCGCCAAGGTCGATGAGAGCGATGACGACGACGCCACCGACGTGGTCAAGGAGGAGGTCGTGCTCACTGACGATGAACTTTATGCCAAGCTCGACCAAATTTACCAGACCATCCTCTCGTACAACACCGAGGACGAGATCGGCGAGGTGATAACCTCCTTTAACAGCGGCTATCTGCGCTCTACGCTCAGCACGCGCCAGGAGATGTCGCAGAGCGCCTATGACCTGCGCGACCGCATCAAGCAGACGCAGGACGAACTCGACAATCTTAAGTACCAGGACGACACAGCCTATGCCGAGGACATCGAGCACCTCAAGCAGCTTGCCGAGTGGATGTACGAGCGTGTTGATGTGATTTGCCAGAGCTGGGACATTTCACTTTCCATCCCCGACGGTGAGTCGCTGAGTGCTCGCCAGAGCGAGATCTTGGCGCCCATGGCGCAGGGCGGCAACAGCGCGCTCAACCAGTACGATGCCAACGTGGGCGCTTGGAAGCCGCGGCAGCGCTCGTAATTAATGCGCCTAAGCGGTATAACCTGCGTGCGCAATTGATGAAAGCCTGTGCTTATTGCTACAATTCGAACAAATATGCTTTAAACGCACGAGGAAGGAACCACATGTTTGGTTTTAAGAAAGAGCTCTACACGCCCGAGTACCAGCTTGTCGGCGATGAATGCGCGGTGATCGAGACGTCGAAGGGCACCATCAAGGTCAAGTTTGACGGCGAGGGCGCTCCCATCCACGTGGCGAACTTCTGCGAGCTTTCTACAATGGGTTTTTACGATGGCCTTAAGTTTCATCGCTATGTGCCCGGTTTTGTGATCCAGGGCGGCGACCCCAATACCCGCGATATGTCCGGCGCCGATGTCGCCGCCGGCCTTGAGGGCCCCGACGGCATGCCCGGTACCGGTGGCCCTGGTTACTGCATCAAGGGCGAGTTCGCTACCAATCCGCGTAACAGCCACGTCGACGGCGCGCTTGCCATGGCACGTTCCATGGATCCCGATTCCGCGGGTTCGCAGTTCTACTTCTGCCTGGG
>URNU01000087.1 GCA_900549275.1 uncultured Collinsella sp.
CATCGAGATGAGCGAGGACCTGTTTGAGGAAATCCGTCGGGCCAAGCGCGAGAACTACGAGAAGATCTATAGCAAGGGCGGTATCGAGGGCGACTCCGAAGCGGAGCTGCGCGAGGCGTTCGAAAAGCTCTACGACCGTTGCCTGCAGGATATAAACGAAGGTGACGAGTCCTCGTACATCTTTAAGCATCATATTTCTCGCATTGAGCAGCAGCTTTCCTACTACGATCGCACCTATGAATGGCAGGACGATAAGGACCAGGCGGTCGTGGATTACATTGCGAGCATGACGGACGGTTATTTCTGCGAACTTACGAGCAAGCTGTTCCCGGGATTGAAGTTTCCGCACCGTACCTATATTAACGAACGGTAGTTCGTATTTATTCGGTATACTGTTAGTGGAAAACGTTTTGATTGACGCACGGGATGGTTATGGACGACCTTTTTTCTGCTTCGACGCGTGAGCGTTCCTTTCAGAATGCGCCGCTTGCGGTGCGCATGCGGCCCAATTCACTTGACGAGTATGTGGGCCAGCAAAAGGCCGTCGGTAAGGGCTCGTGGTTACGTGCCGCGATTGAGCACGACGTGCTGTCGAGTGTGATTCTGTACGGGCCGGCCGGTACGGGCAAGACGACGCTGGCACATATTATCGCCAACCATACCAAGAGCGAGTTTGTCGAAGTCAGCGCCGTGACGGGCACCGTAAAGGATCTTCGCCGCGTGATTGACGAGGCCAAGACGCGTCTGAATACGTACGACCGTCGCACCATTCTTTTCATCGACGAGATTCACCGCTTTTCCAAGTCGCAGCAGGATGCCTTGCTGCATGCGGTTGAGAACCGTACCGTCATTATGATTGGCGCCACGACGGAGAATCCGTACTTCGAGGTCAACTCGGCGTTGCTCTCGCGCGGTCGCGTGGTGGAGCTTGAGCACTTAAAGGACGAGGATATCGCCACGCTTATCGAGCGCGCGCTCGAGGCGCCGCAGGGTTTGAACGGCAAGTTCTCGGCCGATGAGGATACGGTTAAGACCATCTGCACGCTGGCTGCGGGCGACGCTCGCTCGGCACTCACGACGCTCGAGCTTGCGAGCGAGATCGCCGTCACGCGTCCCGATACCGAGGGAACGCCGGCGCCGGCGGCGGGGGAGCGCTATCCCATCACTGTTGACGATGTGAAGATTGCCAACCCGCGCCGTGGCTTTTCGTACGACAAAAACGGTGACATGCACTACGACATCATCAGTGCGTTCATCAAGTCCATGCGCGGCAGCGACCCCGATGCCACGATCTATTGGCTCGCGCGCATGATCGATGCGGGGGAGGATCCAAAATTTATCGCTCGCCGCATTATGATTCAGGCTTCTGAGGATGTTGGCAACGCCGACCCGCAGGCACTATTGGTGGCGCATGCCGCGTTCAAGTCTGCCGAGGTCATTGGGTATCCCGAGTGCCGCATTAACCTTGCTCAGGCCGCTCTGTATGTGTGCTTGGCGCCTAAATCCAACGCGTGTGAGGCCTCGATCGATGCGGCGCTGGCCGATATCCATTCAAGTGGGCTTCGCGAGGTGCCGAGTTATCTGCGCGATCGTCATCGCCCGGGCAGCGACGAATACGGTGTGTATAAATATCCGCATGATTATCCCGAAGGCTGGGTCGATCAGCGCTATTTGCCCGAGGGGCTGGAGCGCGGTGCGTTTTGGCAGCCTGCGGGCCGCGGCTGGGAAGAGTGGCGTGTTGAGCAAAGCGAACGCGACCGTAGCGGTAACGCGCCCAGGTAGGTCCTTGGACCTCGCACATTCCCTTTGGGTATCTTCCCCTTCTTTGGGGTACCATGAAAGTCGTCTGTATTTCGATTCTTTCGGGAGGCTTGTATGAGTCCCATTCAAATCGCCCTGCTGGTGCTTGCCATTGCCGGTGTGTGGGCTATCGTTGAGCTCGCGCTTACCTTGCGCAAGACCCGCAACGCCGTTGATTCGCTCGATAAGACCGTAAGCGTTCTCAATAACACCATCGCCGAGGCTCAGCCTGTGGTGGCAAAGCTCGATGGCGCCGTCGATGAGCTTACGCCGGCACTTGCCCAGGTGGAGCCGCTGCTCAAGTCGAGCAAGACCGCGGTTGACGCCCTTACCTCCAATCTTGTAGAGGTCGAAGCCGTGGTTCGCGACATTTCCGAGGTCACGGGTAGCGTGGCCGAGGCAAGCAACGCTGTGTCGAGCGTGACTGATTCTGCTGCTGGCGCCGTGCAGAAGCTCTTCAATAAGGTGAAGGCTCCTGCAGCCGACGCCGATCGCAAGCTCGCCGCTGCCGCCGCCGTGGCCGAGCAGCCTACCGAGCGCGTTCTGATTGGTGAGGCTGAGGACGAGGCCGCCGATGGTGCGGATGCGGCTCAGAAGCCCGCAGCCAAGCCTGCTCAGTATTACACCTATACGCCCGCCGAGACCTCCGAGGAGTCCTGCGATGAGTAGCGAAGCAACCTGCCCTATTACGCTGACTGTTGCCGGGGATCCGCGTCTGGCACGCCTCGTGCGTATGACGGCGGCCAACGTCGGCGCGCTGTGCTCCATGTCCGTCGATCGCATCGAGGACATTCGTATGGCTGCCGAGGAGGCCTTTATCTTTGGCTGCACGGCTGTTGATTCCGATGACATCATGATCAGGTTCGATGTCGATGAGTCTCACGTTGGCATGAACTTTACCTTTGGCGATCGGGCCACCGTCGACGAGGATGACCAGGCTGCCGTGTATGCCGAGCTCATTCTGGCGAGCGTGTGCGATTCCTACGAAAAGACTGAGGCGCCCCTGACGCTTTCCCTTGACCTCAAGGCGGATATCTAATATGACCGAACGTTCCCGGAGCGGTAAGACCGCTTGGGACAAGGAGAAAACCCGCGAGCTGTTTCGTCGCTATAAAGAGACTGGTGATCCGGACGCACGCGAGCAGCTCGTCATGTCCCATATGAACCTGGTAAGGTTTCTTGCCAACAAATTTAAGAACCGCGGTGAGCCGCTCGACGATCTGATGCAGGTCTGATACCTGGGTCTACTCAAGGCAATCGACCGCTTTGATCCCGAGCGCGGACTCGAGTTCACCACGTTTGCCACGCCCACCATCCTGGGCGAGATCAAGCGTCACTTCCGCGACAAGGGCTGGAGTGTGCGCGTGCCGCGTCGTCTGCAGGAGCTTTCTGCCAAGGTCAATCAGGCTACCGATAAGCTCACCAACGAGCTACAGCGTTCGCCCAAGGTTGAGGAAATCGCCGAATACTTGGACGTGACTGTCGACGAGGTACTCGAAGCCATGGAATCGTCCTCGGCTTACACCTCGGTGCCCATCGAGGCTCCCGGCGCGTCCGATTCCGACGATGCGCCCTCGATTCTCGACCGCTATGCCGATGACGACAACGAGCTCGACTTTACCGATGACCGACTGGTAATCGAGGAAGCCATCCGCGATTTCTCGCCGCGCGAGCGCGAGGTTATCGAGCTGCGCTTCGTAAAGGGCATGACCCAGATCGAGATCGCCAAGAAGCTGGGAATCTCGCAGGTGCAGGTCTCGCGCCTGCTGCGTCGTACCCTTAAGAAGATTCAGGACAAGATCGACCCCGATGGAGTGATGGTTCGTTCATGAGTGAGCACCCCCAACAAACCGACCGCACGCTGCGCGATACCCGTATTCTGACGCTTCGCATTTGGTCCGTCGTTGGCTGCATCGTCATCGCCGCCGTCATCTTTAACCTTATGGGCATCCTGGCGCCGGTTATCGAGTTTCTAGCTGTCGGCTCCATCATCGCTTTTGTGATGTCGCCGATCACTAACTGGCTTGAGCATCACGGCGTCGGTCGTGGCATCGGTTCGCTCATCGCCCTCATTGTGGTTGTTGCCGTGCTTGTTGGTGTCGTTTGCATCCTGTCGCCTATTTTGCTCGGTCAGATTATGGAAGTCCTGAGCCGCCTGCCTGAGCAGCTTCGTGTTGCGGGCGGCGATCTCAACGAGATGGTCTCGCATTTCAAGACGCTCAACAACACGCCGCTCAAAGAGTATCTGGATGATAATCTTTCTTCGCTTGTCACTGTGGCGTCTAAGTATGTCTCACAAATCGCTGCCGAGCTTGGTCGTGGTGTATTCCCGCTTATTACCAATACGGCCTCCCAGCTGTTCGTCATCTTCCTCGGTCTGGTGCTTGCCTACTGGCTTGCCTGCGATTACCCCCGTATGCACCATGAAGTCTGCACCATCATTGGTCAGGAAAAGGAGACCTCGTACCGCTTTATGGTCGCCATCCTTTCACGCTCGGTCGGCGGTTATATGCGTGGCATGGTCGTGACGTCCATCTGCGGTGGTATCCTCGCTTTTATCGGCTTTACGCTCATTGGCCATCCATATGCAGCGCTCATGGCCATTTTTACCGGCATTATGCACTTGGTCCCGGTTGTCGGTCCCTGGGTGAGCGCGGCGATCGCCACGGTGCTCGGCTTTATGTTCAGCCCTATGCTGGCATTGTGGACGCTTGTCGTGACCATGGTGGCTCAAAACGTCACCGACAACGTCATTTCGCCTAAGGTCATGCAGAGCTCGGTCCAGGTGCATCCTGTCATGAGCCTGACGGCGCTCGTTATCGGTTCGGCGCTTATGGGCGCCATCGGCATGGTGGTCGCCATCCCGCTGTGCGCGGCTCTGAAGGGTATCTTCGTGTACTACTTCGAGAACGAGACCGGCCGTCAGCTCGTGGCCTACGACGGTGCTGTGTTTAAGGGCACCCCGTATCGCGATGCCGAGGGTAACCCGGTCGCCGCCTATGACGCGCTTGGAGACGATACGTTCATCTATGAGTCCGAGCTCATCGGTAACGAGACTGCGCCCAAGGCCCAGGCCATGCCCAAACCCGAGCTTGATAATCCTTGGATTAAGCTCTCGGGCCTGCAGCCCGACGCGACGGGCTTTTTCAAGAACCCCTTCGCCAAGGATGACGATTCCAATACGGACGACGACACCAAAACCGGCATCGACGGCTCCATGGACGATTCGGATTCTAAATAGGCACCGCTAGCGTTTCTTTAAGTTGTAAATGACAAGAAACGCGAGCAAAGCGATTGATAAGGGGCCGGCTACATAGAAAAAGAGAACGTCAATTGCGCGTAGAGTGAAATAAGCCTTATCACCGGACATTACTGCATACAATACGTAGCCAAATGCTGGTTGGTTTGCGTACCATTGGGAGAAGGCCAAGAGCGCTAAAAGTACTACTACCAGAAGTGCATTCAGGACAAATCGTTTGCTTTTCATCGATCGCTCCTTCCGAATGAATCTTATATGTAATTCTACACTAGTCTTTTTCAAAGGATCGCACAGTCCTACATAACGTGCACTTTCGCTGTAGGGTCGGCTTTATGTCGGCCCTCTTTTTTGCATGGGGGCGGTTGGATGGTAATATCGTTACGTTTGAACTGTTTCGATGTGAAACCGAGGAGATTCCCTCTATGAGTGCTGACTACCCGTCAATGACTACGGCCGAGATCCGCTCTAAGTTCCTCAACTTCTTTGAGGAGCGCGGTCTTAAGCTCTATCCTTCTTCGTCCCTTGTTCCCGACGATCCCTCGCTGCTGCTTGCCAACGCCGGCATGAACCAGTTTAAGGAGTACTACCAGGGCAAGAAGACCATGAAGGAGATCGGCGCGATCTCCTGCCAGAAGTGCGTCCGCACCAACGACATCGACTGCATCGGCGAGGACGGCCGTCACCTCTCGTTCTTTGAGATGCTCGGCGACTTCTCCTTTGGCGGCGTCTCCAAGCAGCAGGCTTGCGCTTGGGCCTTCGAGCTTATCACCAAGGAGTTCAAGCTGCCGCTCGACCGCCTGTACTTCACCGTCTTTACCGAGGACGACGAGACCCACGACGTGTGGCGCTCCCTGGGCGTTGCCGAGGATCACATCTCGCGCCTTGGCGAGGACGACAACTTCTGGGCCGCTGGCCCCACCGGTCCCTGCGGTCCGTGCTCCGAGATCTACTTTGACATGGGCGAGGAGGTCGGCTGCGGTAGCCCCGACTGCAAGCCCGGCTGCGACTGTGACCGCTTCCTTGAGTTCTGGAACCTCGTGTTTACCCAGTACGACCGCCAGGAGGACGGCTCCATGCCGGAGCTGCCGCACCGCAACCTCGATACGGGCATGGGTCTGGAGCGCATGGCCGCCATCATGCAGCACAAGACCGCTAACTACGACGGCGATCTGATGCAGCATCTCATCAAACTGGGCGAGAAGATCAGCGGCAAGACCTATGACGCCGATGACTACTCCGGCGCCAGCCGCTCGCTGCGCATCATCGCCGATCACTCCCGTGCCGTCGACTTTATGATCTCGGACGGCATCCTGCCCGGTAACGAGGGTCGCGAGTACGTCCTTCGCCGCCTGCTCCGCCGCGCCGTGTTCCACGGTCGTATGCTGGGCATAGAGGGCGCCTTCCTGACCAAGTTTATCGACGAGGTCAACGCCCAGATGGGCGAGGCCTATCCCGAGCTGCTCAAGAA
>URNU01000088.1 GCA_900549275.1 uncultured Collinsella sp.
CACCCGGAGCTACGCGAGCAGACGGTGGTTATCGAGAGCTTCTCCAAGCCCTGGGCCATGACCGGCTGGCGCCTGGGTTGGCTCGCAGCCGCAGCCCCCGTCATCGCCGAGATCGCAAAAGCCCACCAATACCTAGTATCGAGCGCCGTCTCCTTTGAGATGGACGCCGCAGCCCGAGCCCTGACCGTCGACCCAACCCCCATGCTCAAAGTCTACCAAGCCCGCCGCGAACGCGTACTCGCATCCCTTAATAACATGGGCCTAGACGTAGTGGAACCAGCCGGCGCCTTCTACGCCTTCCCCAGCATCAAACAATTCGGCCTAACCAGCGAAGCCTTCTGCATCAAAGCCATCAAAGAGGCAAACGTAGCCCTAGTCCCGGGAGACTGCTTCGGCACCGAAGGCCACATCCGCCTAAGCTACTGCGTCTCCGACAAAGATCTAGACGAAGGCCTCCACCGCCTGTCAACCTTCGTTTCGACCTTGTAGTCCTTAGGGATGCAACACATCAGCCCACCGACATAAGGGTTATGCGTGGGGTGCGTCGCTCAACGGACACGAGGATTCGCAACAAAGGCAACGTAGCTCCGGCCGGGAGGGGCAGGGCGAGTTTTCCGTAGATTCCGCACGAGCCGAAGGCCACTTAATGTGGCCTTCGTGCGAGCCCAGGACTTGACCGAGCGGAAAACTCGCCCTGCCCCTCCCGGCCGGAGCGTATGCAGGGTTTGTGTACGAATCCTCGCGCCCGTTGACCGCCGCCGGGGTCCCCGCCATAATACTTTCGGTTCACGCACGAATCCGCTGCCAGAGACAGCCGGTGCAAACGGGCATCGCCCGCGAGCTTAATGGGATATCCCGCCAGCCGAGGTGGTCGAGTAGATATGTCTTCTCGCCCCCGTCGCTCATGCAGCGCGGGGGCTTTCTTTTTGGACATGCCCCCGTCACGTCCTTGTGGCGGACCGTGCCCGGAAAGAATTCGAGGAGGTGTAATTCATGCCCCAGCAGTACAAAATCGACAAGGTTGCAGAGATCGAGTCCCGTATCGCCGAGAACGCCGGTCTGTTCGTCGTCAACTACAACGGTCTGACGGTTAAGCAGGCTCAGGAGCTGCGTCATCAGCTTCGCGAGTGCGGCGCCGAGATGAAGGTCTACAAGAACAACCTGGTCAAGATCGCTCTCAAGAACCAGGAGCAGCCCGAGCTCGACGAGATCCTCGCCGGCCCCGTCGCTTATGTGTTCTACGAGACCGAGCCGGTTGAGGCCGCTAAGACCCTTAAGGACTTCTCCGCTAAGTCCAAGGGCGTCCTTGAGATCAAGGGCGGTATCTCCGACGGCAAGGCCGTTTCCGCTGATGATGTTAAGGCTATCGCCGAGCTGCCCACCAAGGATCAGCTTCTCGGCCAGATCGCCGGTCTCATCTCCGGTTTCGCTCGCGACATCGCTGTCTGCGTCAACGGCGTTTCCTCTGGTCTCGCTCGTTCGATCCAGCAGGTCTCCGAGCAGAAGGCAGCCTAGTCGCTGTTTTCACCCGCGGCGGCAACGCCGCACCCCTGGCGCATTCGCGCCGTGTTTTAACTGATCTCCGTGCATCCGCACGGAAACCGAAAGGACTTAGAAATGGCTAAGCTTACCACCGATGAGATCATCGATGCTCTTAAGGAAATGACCCTTCTCGAGGCTTCCGAGCTCGTTAAGGCTATCGAGGACACCTTCGGCGTTTCCGCCGCTGCTCCTGCCGCTGTTGTCGCCGCTCCCGCTGCTGGCGCTGCTGAGGCCGAGGAGAAGACCGAGTTTGACGTCGTGCTCGAGGGCTTCGGCGACAACAAGATCCAGGTCATCAAGGCCGTCCGTGAGCTCACCAACCTTGGCCTGAAGGAGGCCAAGGAGGTCGTCGAGGGCGCTCCCAAGGCTGTTCTCGAGGGTGCCAAGAAGGAGGACGCCGAGGCTGCCAAGGAGAAGCTCGAGGCTGCTGGCGCTGCTGTCACCCTCAAGTAATCAGGCTTTCTCGCCAGATTTCTTTGCAGACGGGGTTCGCATTGCGAGCCCCGTCTTTTTTGTTATGACCACTCTATTTTGCTGGCTCGGCATGCAAATTGCTGCCGTTTGCGGTGCTTTGGGGTCGCTACCGTTGGGCGATAAAATTGCACCATTCGAGCAATAATTTGCGTTGACCTGCTGAAGAATGGCGCTTGCCTGCATTAACGTTAATTAACAGCGGTAAGATAACCCGGTATCGCAATTTGGTCTGCGGCCGGTGAGCCGCATGCACGGGCGCTATTTGCGCCTGCGAAAGGATCCCTGAATACTATGAAGGCAATCATCCCCGCCGCCGGTCTTGGCACGCGTTTTCTGCCTGGCACCAAGTGCACGCCCAAAGAGATGCTGCCGGTGCTCGACAAGCCGGTCATCCAGTACGTCGTTGAGGAGGCGCTCGACCCCGAGGAGGTCGACGATGCCATTATTGTCACCTCTCCCGGCAAGCCCGAGCTGCTGAGCTACTTCCAGCCCGATCGCTCGCTCGAGAACCTGCTTCGCGAGCGCGGCAAGGACGCCTACGCCGACGCTGTCGCCCATGCGGGTGGTATGCCGGTCGACTTCCGTTATCAGTACGAGCCCAAGGGCCTCGGTCACGCCATTCGCTCTGCCGCCGACGCCGTGGCAGGGGAGAACTTCCTGGTTCTTCTGGGCGATTACGTTGTGCCCAACCGTGACATCTGCGACAAGATGCTTGCCGTCTCCAAGGAGCATGGTGGCGCTTCTGTTATCGCTGTTGCCGCGTGCGCTCCCGAGGAGGTCAGCCGCTACGGCGTTATCGCCGGCGATCGCGTGGGCTCTCTCGAGGGCTTCGAGAATGCTGCCGACGCTGAACCCGGTGCCGTTTGGCGCATCGGCGGTCTGGTTGAGAAGCCCGCTCCCGAGGCGGCTCCGTCCAACCTGTACATTGTCGGTCGCTACCTGCTGAGCCCGCTGGTTATGGATCTACTGGCCGACCAGCAGGCCGGTAAGGGCGGCGAGATTCAGCTGACCGACGCCATGGCCCGTTCGCTCGATCGCGAGGCCATGTACGCTGTCGTCATCGACCCGCTGTCGGGCTACGACACCGGCACGCCTTCTGGCTGGATGGCCACCAACGCCCTCATGGCTGCAAGCGATCCTCGTTTTGCAAGCGCCTTCTGGGACGCCATCGACGAGCGCGGCGGTCTGATGCGTAAGTAAGCCTTTCGGGCATCGACATTTACGGGTGCGGACTTCGGTTCGCGCTCGTTTTTTATAAGAGCTGCGATTGTCGACTCTCTATTCACAGAAAATATATGAACAGGTGTTCGATACACATACATCTACCTGCGCATTTTCTGTCGAAAAACTTTGCTACTCCAAAAACTCAATCGCGTCAAGGCTTTTCTTGCTCAACGGTCGGTACCTGATAAACTATTAGGTTGCGATAACTGGCGAAGCTATGCCTCGCCAATCCACCGAGCATTTCCGTGAAGGAGGAAAAACCTGGTGACCTACGCATACACTGCCACTGAGCGCAAGCGCGTCAGCTTCGGGAAAATCCCGGAGGCCATGGAGCTCCCCAACCTTATCTCTGTTCAAAGGGAATCCTTTGAGCGTTTTAAGGACGAGGGCCTTCGTGAGGCGTTCAAGGAATCCAGCCCCATCCAGAGCCAGAACCATGTTCTCGAGGTTACCTTCGGCGAGCATCAGTTCGGCGACCCCGCGCACACCGTCGAGGAGTGCCGCGAGAAGGATATGACCTATCAGGCTCCGCTTCTGACCGACGTCCGTCTCACCAACAAGGAGACCGGCGAGATCAAGGAGCAGCTCGTCTTCATGGGCGACTTCCCCATGATGACCGATCAGGGCACCTTTATCATCAACGGCACCGAGCGTATCGTCGTCTCGCAGCTCGTCCGCTCCCCGGGCGTGTACTACAGCTCCGAGATGGATTCGGGCAAGCAAATCTACAAGGCCCAGATCATCCCGTCCCGTGGTGCCTGGCTCGAGTTTGAGGTCGACAAGCGCGACCAGCTCATGGTCTCCATCGACCGTAAGCGCAAGCAGAGCGCCACGATGTTCCTGCGCGCCCTTGGCATCGCCGTCACCAACGACGACATCATCGAGCTGCTCGGCAACTCCGATGTGATCAAGCGCACCCTGGAGCGCGATACCGCCCTCACCCGCGAGGACGCCCTCATCGAGATTTACCGTCGCCTGCGCCCGGGCGAGCCTCCCACCGTGGATGCCTCCCGCAGCCTGCTCGAGGGCCTGCTCTTTAACCCGCAGCGCTACGATCTGGCCCGCGTCGGTCGTTACAAGGTCAACAAGAAGCTCAACCTCACCACCGAGGAAGAGGTCACGGTGCTCACCGACGAGGATATCGTCGCTACGCTGCGCTACCTGCTGTCCCTCGCTGCCGGCGAGCAGGGCTTCAAGGTCGATGACATCGATCACTTTGGCAACCGCCGTATCCGCACCGTCGGCGAGCTCGTCGCCAACCAGTTCCGTATCGGCATGAGCCGTATGGAGCGCGTCGTTCGTGAGCGCATGAGCTCCCAGGACATCGACGAGATCACCCCGCAGTCGCTCATCAACATCCGTCCGATCGTGGCCTCCATCAAGGAGTTCTTCGGTTCCTCGCAGCTCTCGCAGTTCATGGACCAGGCGAACCCCCTGACCGGTCTGACCCACAAGCGCCGTCTGTCCGCACTCGGCCCTGGCGGTCTTGCCGGCCACAAGTCGGGTTCCAGCCGCCGTACCAACGTGCCGACGGCCGTCCGCGACGTTCACAATTCGCACTACAGCCGCATGTGCCCGATCGAGACCCCCGAAGGCCCCAACATCGGCCTGATCGGCTCGCTCGCCCTCTACGCCCGCGTCAACGAGTACGGCTTCATCGAGGCTCCGTTCCGCCGCGTCGAGAACGGCGTTGCCACCGACCAGATCGACTGGATGACCGCTGACGAGGAAGAGAAGCACGTCATCGCGCCGGCCAACACGCCGCTCGATCCCAAGACCAACGAGTTCATCACGACCGATGCCGAGGGCAAGATCGTCCGTCCGCATACCGTGATCGCCCGTACCCGCGACTTCGACGGCTCCTTCGGCGCTCCTGCCGACGTGCCCGTCGAGGACGTCGACTACATGGACGTCTCGCCGCGCCAGATGCTCTCCGTCGCAGCCACGCTGATCCCGTTCCTCGAGCACGACGACGCTAAGCGTACGCTGATGGGCGCCAACATGCAGCGTCAGGCCGTGCCGCTGGTTCACCCTGCCGCTCCCTATGTCGGTACCGGCATGGAGCGTCGCGCCGCCCTGGACTCCGGCGAGGTCACCCTGGCCAAGAACGCCGGCGAGGTCATCTTTGCCGACGCCTCCAAGATTATCGTCAAGCATGCCGGTGGCATGGACGAGTATCACCTGGCCAAGTACCAGCGCTCCAACCAGTCCACCTGCATCAACCACCGTCCGCTCGTGCGCGTCGGTGACACCGTTGAGCAGGGCGAGCCTCTGGCCGACGGTCCCTCGACCGATCACGGCGAGCTCGCACTGGGCCAGAACCTCACCGTGGCATACATGCCGTGGGAAGGCTTCAACTACGAGGACGGTATCGTCGTGTCCGAGCGCCTGGTGGCCGAGGACCTGCTGACGACCATCAATATCACCCGTCACGAGATCGACGCCCGCGACACCAAGCTCGGCCCCGAGGAGATCACTCGCGAGATCCCGAACCTCTCCGAGGACATGCTTGCGAACCTCGACGAGGACGGCATCATCCGTATCGGCGCCGAGGTCGGCCCTGGCGACATCCTGGTCGGCAAGGTCACGCCTAAGGGCGAGAGCGCTCTGACCGCCGAGGAGCGCCTGCTGCGCGCCATCTTCGGTGCCAAGGCTCACGACGTTCGCGACACTTCCCTTAAGATGCCTCACGGCGCTTACGGCCGCGTCATCGACGTCGTCCGCTTTAGCCGCGAGAACGGCGACGACCTGGCCCCCGGCGTCAACGAGCAGGTGCGCGTCTACGTCGCCCAGCGTCGTAAGATCCAGCAGGGCGATAAGATCGCCGGTCGCCACGGCAACAAGGGTGTTATCTGCAACGTTCTGCCGGTCGAGGACATGCCCTACATGGCTGACGGTACCCCGATCGACGTTATCCTCAACCCGCTGGGCGTTCCTTCGCGTATGAACGTCGGCCAGCTGCTCGAGTGCCACCTTGGCTGGGCTGCCGCCTGCGGTTGGGATACCGAGGATGCCGACTCCGACAAGTATGTTCCCGGCCCGTTCTTCACCGCGACGCCCGTCTTCGACGGCGCCAAGGAGGACGAGATCGCCGAGGTCATCCGTCGCGCCAACAAGAACATGCTCAACAAGGCCACCGCTGCCTTTGGCGATCACATGCGCCCCGAGTTTGTCACCCAGCTTGACGAGCGCGGCAAGACCCGCCTGTTCGACGGCCGCACCGGCGAGGAGTTCCGCGAGCCCATTACCGTGGGTACGTC
>URNU01000089.1 GCA_900549275.1 uncultured Collinsella sp.
TCTGATGGTGTCGACGTCAATGGTATACGGGTGCACCATCGACGTCTTCAATACAGAAGATATCAGTGCGGAATGTTTTCAAAACCAAGCCCGACCCCGGCCTGCGGTGACGTTGCTGGTGGTTCTTGGGCATCGCTTGCTGGCGGGGTTCCTTGTCTGAGTTGGACTTAGTTGGTGGGGCTACTGGTCCCGGTCGCTGGTTCGCGCTTTGCGCGAACTCCGCGCTACTGGGGATCAATTAGGCTTCCGTTGCTGGGCCCGCCACATCTTCCCGTCCCAGCATCGACCTTAGCTTCTCAAAGCTCTCTTCACTCAGGCAATGCTCCATGTGGCAGCCCTCTTGCGAGGCAACCTCGGGCGCTACGCCTGCGTCCTCTAGCAGCCCCACAAAAAAGCAATGGCGCTCCCACATTTGACGGGCAACCTCAAGACCGCGTTCCGTCAGATGCACATCGCGTTTGCCCATCTCTACGTAGCCGTTGTTCTCCAACGCGGCCATGGCTTTGGAGACGCTTGCCTTGGTTACGCCCAGGTATTCGGCGACGTCAATTGATCGAACGATGCCTTGGCGCTCCGAGAGCACATAAATAGATTCGAGATAGTCTTCTCCAGATTCACGCAGGGCCATGGGCCGCCTTTCGCGATGGCTTCTAGTTAGCCTTTGGATACTTTTGCTTGATTTACTTTACCGCAAAAGTTGCCCATGTCTTACTACGTTGTCTAAAAAGTTAACCGTGTTTCACAAAATGCGCGGAGCAAGCAGGGCGACACGACACGCAACGCGCAAGGAGTGTCCCCAGCTACCGGCAGAAAAGGAACGTCCCCAAGTGCCAAGCCGCAGCTATAGCAGCCCAAAGTGCTTGGCGGCGTTGTAGATGCCGTTGTCGTCTACGGCAGTCGTAACGTAGGTCGCCGCAGCCTTTACCGTGTCTTGCGCGTTGCCCATGGCCACGCTCGTGCCCACGGCGGCAAACATCGACAGGTCGTTCTCGCCATCGCCAAAGGCAATCGCCTCGCTCGCGTCGATGCCCAGGCGCTCCAGCGTCGCCGCCACGCCCAGGTCCTTGCCGCCGTTGGCCGGAATAATGTCACAGAACAGGTCGCACCAGCGCGTGGTTGTAGAATGCGACAGGACATCGGTAACTATGCCCTGGTCGGCCGGGTCCACAAAGGCGCAGAACTGGTAAACCGGCGCATCGAAAGCGTGCTCGAAAGGCTCCTCGTGATACGAGATTCCGGCATTGTCGGCAGCAGCCACCACACGCTTGGACAGACGGTTCACAAACGAATTCTCGCCCTGCATGCACAGTGAGTCGTAGCGCCCCTGCGCCACCTGGTCCACAATCACCGCAACGTCTTCCGGGTCGATCGGACAGCTGCGGTAGACGCCCTTGGCATCAAAACAGTGCTGGCCCGAAAGCGTAATGTACGCATCCCAACCCAAGTCGAACAGCCAATCCGGCATCTGATAGGTCGGGCGACCCGTGGCGATTATGCATGCAATCCCCTGCTCGCGAAAGCTGTCGAGCACCTGTTGCGCCGACGCCGGAATCCGATGGGTCTTAAAGCTCAGCAACGTGCCGTCGATATCGAAAAATGCGGCCTTGATCATCCTCGACTACTCCTCGCCCTCGAGCTTCTCGCTCGCCTCGAGCCACGCCATCTCCAACTCGTCCATGGCGGCGTGGGCCTCGTCAATCTTTGCCTGCTGCTCGCCCAGCGCCGTGTAGTTGGTGGGGTCGACCTGGGCCATCGCAGCCTCGGCCTCCTCCACGCGGGCGCGCTGCGTCTCCATTTTGCGCTCGAGCGAGCTCACCTCGCGGCGGAGCTTCTGGCGCTCGGCGTTGGAAAGGCCATTGGGCTGGCCACTCGACTTGGGCTTTTCGGCCGCAGCCGCCGCGGCACCGGTGTCAAACGTGCCGGTCTTGGCACTCGGCGCACCCACGGGCTCGCCCTCGGCGGTGGCGTTACACAGGCGCAGGTACTGGTCGACGCCGCCGGGCATATGCGTCAGGTGGCCGTCGAGCAGCGCCCACTGCTGGTCGGTCACGCGCTCCATCAAGAAGCGGTCGTGCGTCACCAGGATCAGCGTGCCAGGCCAGCCGTCGAGCAGGTCCTCGACAATCGCGAGCATGTCGGTATCCAGGTCGTTGCCGGGCTCATCCAGGATAAGCACGTTGGGCTCGTCCAGGATCGTCAGCAACAGCGACAGGCGACGGCGCTGGCCGCCCGAAAGATCGCCGATGCGGCTCCAGAGCTGCTGCGTCGTAAAGCCCAGACGCTCGCAGAGCTTCTCGGGCGAAGTCTCCTTGCCGTCGATGACGTAGTACTTCTTATAGTTGCCGAGCACCTCGCGGATCGTATCACCCATGTAGGGCTCGAGCTCCTCGAGCTGTTGCGACAGTACGCCAAAGCGTACCGTCTGGCCAATCTTCACGCGACCGCGCAGGGGCGCGATCTTGCCCTGGATCACGTCGAGCAGCGTCGACTTACCGGCGCCGTTCTCGCCCAAAAGTCCATAACGGTCGCCCGCTCCGATGAGCCAGGTCACGTCGGAAAGTACCTGCTTGGGCGCGCCATCGGTATCCGCATAGCCGGCGTCCACGTCGACCACGTCGATAACCTGCTTGCCCAGGCGGCTCACCGCCAGGCGCTTGAGCTCCAGCTCGTCGCGCACGGGCGGTACGTCGGCGATGAGCTCGCGAGCGGCATCCACGCGAAACTTGGGCTTGGTTGAGCGCGCCTGGGCGCCGCGGCTCAGCCACGCGAGCTCCTTGCGCGCCATGTTGCGACGGCGCTCCTCGGTAACGGCGGCCATGCGGTCGCGCTCCACGCGCTGCAGGATGTAGGCCGAGTAGCCGCCCTCGAAGGGGTCGACCTGGCCGTCGTGAACCTCCCACATGCTGGTACAGACCTCGTCCAGGAACCAGCGGTCGTGCGTGACCACGAGCATCGCGCCCTGACCGCGCTGCCAGCGGGCCTTTAAGTGGCGCGCGAGCCAGTTGATGGTACGCATGTCCAGGTGGTTGGTGGGCTCGTCGAGCATGAGCACGTCATAGTCGCCAATCAGCAGGCGCGCGAGGTCCACGCGACGGCGCTGACCGCCCGAGAGCTCGCCCACCGTGCCCTCCCAGGGCACATCGCTAATAAGACCGGCCAGAATCTGGCGCGTACGCGGGCTCGAGGCCCACTCGTACTCGGGCGTGTCACCGACGACGGCATGATGCACGGTGTCGGTATCGGCCAGGTTGTCCTTTTGGCCGAGCAGACCGATCGTGGTGCCGCGACGGTGCGTCACGCGCCCGTCATCGGGCTCCAGCGTGCCGGCGAGCACGCTCAGCAGCGTCGACTTGCCGTCGCCGTTTTTGCCGACAATACCAATGCGGTCGCCCTCGCCCACGCCGAGCGTCACGCTATCGAAAATATGCTTGGTGGGAAACTCTAGGCTGACGGAATCGCATCCCAAAAGAATCGCCATATGCCCTGCTCCTTCGTAGAAATTCAACGTTGTCCATGATAGCAGCGAAAAGGCGGGGCGCACACGACACAAAAAGGCGGGCCATCTCCCGCAAGAGATGACCCGCCTCTCCAATCAGTCCCGCGGCAACCGTGGCCGCCGCGGGCCTCAAGCATGTCCCGGACTAGGAGAACATGCCGGTGAGGTAATCATTCAGCCGCTTATCCTTGGGCCGTTGGAAAATCTCGTCGGTCTCGTCGTACTCGACCATATCGCCCATGTAGAAGAACGCCGTGCGGTTGGACACGCGCGACGCCTGCTCCATGTTGTGCGTCACGATAACGATGGCACGGTCGGCAACGATCGATGACATGAGGTCCTCGATCGCCAGCGTCGAGATGGGGTCGAGCGCCGAGCAGGGCTCGTCAAACAGGATCACGTCGGGGTTGAGCGCCAGCGTGCGCGCGATGCACAGACGCTGCTGTTGGCCGCCCGAAAGCGCGTAGGCGCTCTTGTCGAGCTTGTCCTTGACCTCGTCCCACAGTGCCGCACCACGCAGGCTTTCCTCGACCATACGATCAAGCTCGTCACGGTCGGTAATGCCGTGGCGCTTGGGCGCAAACGTAATGTTGTCGCGAATGGACTTGCGGAAAGGGTTGGGCTGCTGAAACACCATGCCAATGGAGCGACGCAGCTCGTACGTGTTCTCGGTCTTGATGTTCACGTTGCGCCCGCGGTAGCTGATCTCGCCCTCCACGCGGCAGCCGCGAATCTCGCGATTCATGAGGTTGAGGCTACGTAAGAAGGTCGACTTACCGCAGCCCGAAGGCCCGATGAGCGCCGTGATCTCGCCCTTGTGAAAGTCGAGCGACGTATCGTGCAGCGCATGGTGGTCGCCATAGTACACGTTGACGTCCTTGGTAGAGAGCACGACCTCGTCGCTCACGGCCTTGCCGCTCACGCGAACGCGCTTCTCGCTCTCCCCCACGCTCGACAGGAAGTCCTGGGTCTCGGACGATGCCGCTTCGGTTGCGGGCGTTGCTTTCATCTCGCTCATTCGGCCGTCATCTTCCTTGCCAGTTGCTTGCCCACGATACGGGCGACTACGTTAAACAGCAGCACGCAAATCATCAGCAGCGCCGCGGTGCCCCAGACGATCTGCTGGGCCTCGGGGCTGCCCTCGCCATAGATCTTGTAAATATGCACGGCGAGCGACTCGCCGGGACGGAACACGTTCCAGGCGCAGGTGGGACTCGACAGGTTAAAGCTCAAGAAATTCAGGCGAACCGGCGAGCTCATGCCCGAGGTAAAGAGCAGTGCCGCGGCCTCACCAAACACACGGCCGGCCGAAAGCACGATGCCGGTCACGATGGCGGGCATGGCCTCGGGGATCAGGATGTGCAGCGTAGCCTCCCAGCGAGTGAGGCCCATGGCCAGGCACGCATCGCGCTGGGCCTGTGGCACATCCTCGAGCGCCTGCTGGATCACGCGCACCAGGATGGGGATGTTGAACATGGTGAGCGCGACGGCGCCGGAGATGATGGAGTACTTCCAGCCCAGCTGCACCGAGAACACCAGAAAACCGAACATGCCGACGACGATGGAAGGCAGTGAGGACAGCGTCTCGATGGCGGTGGAGGCGATGTCGCGGATGGATCCGTCCGGCGCGTACTCAACCAAAAAGACCGCGCCGCCCAGGCTGATGGGCACCGAGATGGCTAGGGTAATCAGCAGCAGATAGAACGAGTCGAACAGCTGGTAGAGCACGCCGCCCTGGGTTCCGTTGGCGCGCGCGGGCTGCGTGAGAAATCCCGGCTGGAACAGCGTCGAGATGCCCTCGAACAGGATATAGGCCACCATGGAAATGACGACGAGCATGACGATGGCGGCGATCGCCGTCAGCACGCCCGTGGCGATGCGGTCCTGCTTTTGGACGCGACCGAGTCTCGCCTCGTCGATATAGATGCGCGTGCTAGCCACGAGCCTTCCCCCCCTTGCGGCCGATAAGGTGAATGATCAGGATGAAGATGAGACTCATGCCCATCAGCAGCAGACCGAGCGCCCACAGAACATCGTCCTGGGCCGAGCCCTCGGCATAGACCGCCATAGACGTGGTAAGCGTGGTGGTGATGGTGGACGCCGGCGACAGCAGCGACGTCGGCATGGACTCGATGCCTCCGATGACCATGCGCACGGCGAGCGTCTCGCCAAAGGCGCGGGTCATGCCAAGGATGACCGCAGTCATGAGCGACGGCATGGCGGACTTGAGCACCACGTGCCAGATGGTCTGCCAGCGGGTGTAGCCCAGCGCAAGCGAACCCTGACGGTAGCTGTCGGGAACGGCGCGCAGGCCATCGACCGAAAGCGTGGTCATCGTCGGCAGAATCATGACGGCCAGCACGATGGCGCCGGGCAGGATGCCCAGACCCGTGCTCACGTGGAAAACGCTCTTCATAAGGCCAACGACCACGTGAAAGCCGATCAGGCCAAAGACGACCGAGGGAATGCCGGTCAAAAGCTCAATAAGCGGCTGAAAGACCTTGGAGCCAAACTTAGGGCTAATCTCGACTGCAAAGATTGCAGAGCCGATGGCGATGGGCAGCGCGATGAGCGTGGAGAGCACCATGACCGCAAAGGAGGTGACGATCAGGGGCAGGGCGCCGGTATAGGGCAGACCGTTTTCGGCTGTGTTTGCCAGGTCCCACTTGGTGCCGGTGAAGAACTCGACGACCGAGACGCCGTCCTTGAGAAAAGCCGAGAGGCCCTTTTGGGCGACCATAAAGATGAGTGCGGCAACGACAAGCGTCACGAGCGCTACGCACGCACCCGTGACGCCCAGGCCCACGTTCTCAAGGTCGCGCTTTGGCAGTTGCTTTGCCATTGCAAACCTTTCCGGGGCGATTACTTATTTAGCGGAGACCTTGCCGCTGGCGTCCTTGACGACCTTCAT
>URNU01000090.1 GCA_900549275.1 uncultured Collinsella sp.
AACCTGAGCAGTCAGCGCCGCCAGGATCTCCTTGAGCTCAGCTGCACGGTCCCTCTTCTTCTGCACCACGGCAGGCGCGGCCTTGGCCACAAAGCCCTCGTTGGCGAGCGTCTTCTCGCAGCCGGCGAGCTCCTTCTGGGCCGCAGCAATCTCCTTCTCCAGGCGCGCCTTCTCGGCCGAAAGGTCAACCTTGCCCTCGAGCACCACAAAGACCTCGACGCCGCTGTCGACCACGGCGATGCTCGCAGCCGGCTTCTCGACGTCGGTGCCCATGACCAGCGAGGCGGTATTCGCCAGCGGCTCAATGGTCGAGCGCAGGCTCTCGAGCTTCTCGATGTCCTCGGCACCGGCGCGCACGACCACATCGAGCTCGGCCTTGGGGCTCAAGCGATAACGCGAACGGGTAGCGCGGGCGGCAGACACAACGGTACGGCACAGCTCAAACGCGCGCTCGGCGTCCTCGTCAACATACTTGGCGTAGTCGGCGGGCTCGGGCCACTTGGCGATCATGAGCGCCTCGGCGCGGTCCACGTTGCCCTCGGCATCCAGGTCGAGCACGCTCGCCGGCATGTTGTCCCAGATCTCCTCGGTGACAAACGGCATGAGCGGGTGCATCAGGCGAATGGAGGTATCGAGCACAAAGATCAGGTTGCGCTGAGCCTGCAGACGGCCCTCGCCCTTCAGGCGGGCCTTAGTGACCTCGACGTACCAGTCGCAGACCTCGTTCCAGAAGAACTGCTGCACGCCGCGGGCCATATCGCCAAAGGTGTAGTTCTCAATACCCTCGGTGACCATCTTCACGGCCTTGGCCAGGCGGCTGAACATCCAGGCGTCGGCCGGCGTCTCCACGACGGGCTCGCCGGGCGTGTAGCCCTCCATGTTCATAAGCAGGAAGCGGCTGGCGTTCCAGATCTTGGTGACGAACGACTTGGCCTGCTCGGTGCGCGGGCTGTCGATAAGCTTCTTGGTCTTTTTGTCGATGTTCGCGTCGAACTTGACGTCCTGGTTGTTGGTGCACAGCGTGAGCAGGTTGAAGCGCATGGCGTCGGCGCCGTACATACCAATGAGGTCCATGGGGTCAACACCGTTGCCCTTGGACTTGGACATGCGGCTGCCGTCCTTGGCAAGGATCGTCGGGTAGATGACGACGTCCTTAAACGGCACCTCGTCCAGGAAGTACAGCGAGCTCATGACCATGCGGGCGACCCACAGCGCGATAATGTCGCGCGCGGTGACGAGCGCCGTTGTGGGGTGATGGCCCTCGAGCAGCTCCGGCTTTTGCGGCCAGCCCTGCGTGGCAAAGGTCCACAGCTGCGAGCTGAACCAGGTGTCCAGCACGTTCTCGTCCTGATGCACGTGATGACCGCCGCACTTGGGGCACACGTCGGTGTCCTCGGTAAGAGCGTCCTCCCAGCCGCAGTCCTCGCAGTAGAACACGGGGATGCGGTGGCCCCACCACAGCTGGCGGCTGATGCACCAGTCCTTGAGGTTCTCCATCCAGGTGGTGTAGGTCTGCGTCCAGCGCGCGGGATGGAAGGTGACCTTGCCGGAGTTGACGGCGTCGAGTGCCGGCCCCTTGAGCTTATCGACGGCCACAAACCACTGCTCGGACAGCCACGGCTCCAGTGCGGAGTCGCAACGGTAGCAGTGCATGACGGAGTGATCGAGGTCCTCGACGTGATCTAGCAGGTCATGCTCCTCAAACCACTTGATGACGGCCTCGCGGCACTCGTCGCGGTTCATGCCGGTGAACTCGCCGTAGCCCTCGACGACTACCGCGTGCTCATCAAAAATGTTGATCTGCGGCAGGTCGTGGGCCTGACCCATGGCGTAATCGTTGGGGTCGTGGGCCGGCGTGACCTTAACGAAGCCGGAGCCAAAGTTGGCGTCGACATGCCAATCCTCAAAGATGGGGATCTCGCGATCGACGATGGGGAGCTTGACGGTCTTACCCACAAAGGCGGCCTTCTCGGGGTCCTTCGGGGAGACGGCGACGCCCGTGTCGCCGAGCATGGTCTCGGGGCGCGTGGTGGCGACGACGATGTAGTCCTGGCCGTTGACCGGCTCGGTCAGCGGGTAACGCAGGTGCCACAGGTGGCCCTTCTCGTCCTTGTACTCGGCCTCATCGTCCGAGATGGCGGTGGTGCAGTTGGGGCACCAGTTGACGATGCGCTTGCCGCGGTAGATCAGACCGTCGTGGTACCAGTCGCAGAAGACCTTGCGCACGGCCTGGGCATAGTCCTCGTCCATGGTAAAGCGCTCGTTGTCGAAGTCGACGGAGCAGCCCATGCGCTTGATCTGCTCGACGATGATGCCGCCGTACTCGTGGGTCCAATCCCAGCAGGCGTCGACAAACTTGTCGCGACCGATCTCCAGGCGACTGATGCCCTCGCTCTTGAGCTTCTTGTCGACCTTGGTCTGCGTGGCGATACCGGCGTGATCGGTACCGAGCACCCAGCGCGTGGACTTGCCGCGCATGCGGGCCATACGGATGATGGCGTCCTGGATGGAGTCGTCGGTGGCGTGACCCATGTGGAGCTTGCCGGTCACGTTGGGAGGCGGAATGGTGACGGTGCAGTCGCCCACACCCTCGCGGCGCTTGTAGTAGCCGCCGTCGAGCCACTTCTGCAGGATCGCCGGCTCGTTGGTCGACGGATCGTAGTTCTTGGGCATTTCTTCCATATATCTCTCCCTGTCCCGCCGGGGAGGAATGTAGGCCCGATTTTCGCTCGGTCAGGTCCTGGGCTCGCTCGAAGACCACATTAAGTGGTCTTCGGCTCGTGCGGAATCTACGAAAATCGGGCCTACATTCCTCCCCTTAGGTATCGATTACTTCAGTCTGATATGACTTCGCTGAGGCTTAAACAAACACACAGAATAACACAGGTAGTTGGGGTTATTGCGCATATATAAAATAGCCTCCGACCGCGGATGGTCGGAGGCTATTAGCAAACACGTTTTTGGCTGGTTTACCCGTAGATGCGTTGGGGCTGTTCTTCGCCCTTTACGGAGGCTTCGGTCACGATGACCTTGGTGACGCCCTCCTCGCTGGGCAGGTCAAACATCGTCTGCTGCAGCACGTCCTCGCAGATGGAGCGCAGGCCGCGGGCGCCGGTCTTGCGGGCAAGCGCCATACGGGCGATCTCATGCAGGGCGGCATCCTCAAACTCAAGCTCAACGTCTTCGAGCTGGAACATCTTGCGGTACTGACGCACCACGGCGTTCTTGGGCTCGGTCAGGATCGACACCAGGTCGTCCTCGTCGAGCGCCTGCGTCTGGGTGACGACGGGCGTACGTCCCACAAACTCGGGGATCATGCCAAAGGCGTTGAGGTCCTGCGGGAGCACCTGGCGCAACAGGTCGTTCTCATCGACCGAGGTGGGACCGGCGATCTCGGAGTTAAAGCCCACGCCCTTGTTGCCCACACGGTCGGCGATGATCTTGTCCAGACCCACAAAGGCACCGCCGCAGATGAACAGGATGTTGGTCGTGTCGATCTGCAGCAGCTCCTGCTGGGGATGCTTGCGGCCGCCGGTGGGCGGAACGCTTGCCACCGTGCCCTCAAGGATCTTAAGCAGCGCCTGCTGAACGCCCTCGCCCGAAACGTCGCGGGTGATGGAGAGGTTCTCGGCCTTGCGGGCGATCTTGTCGATCTCGTCAACATAGATAATGCCGACCTGCGCGCGCTCGATATCGCCATCGGCGGCGTTGATAAGCTTGAGCAGGATGTTCTCCACATCCTCGCCCACGTAACCGGCCTCGGTGAGCGCGGTGGCGTCGGCGATGGCAAACGGCACCTCGAGGATGCGCGCGAGCGTCTGGGCGAGCAGGGTCTTACCGGTGCCGGTGGGACCGAGCAGCAAAATGTTGGACTTGGCGAGCTCCACCTCGTCCATATCATCGTCGAGCTGCGAATCCAAGCCGTCGTCAAAGGCCGAAAGCGCAGCACCGCCCTCGATGACGCGGCGGTAGTGGTTGTACACGGCAACCGACATGGCACGCTTGGCGTCCTCCTGGCCCATAACATAGGCCGAAAGCTCGTCATAAATCTCGTGCGGCGTCGGCACATGCGTAATGACCTGGCGCGCGTCGTCCTCAAGCTCAAAGCCCTCAGCCTCAGGATCCATGGCGGGCTGCCCGGCAGCCTGGCCGTGATCGTTGAGGAAGCCCGGCAGCTTGCCGTTGCGGGCGGCGTCCATAAAGTCCGAAGCCAGCGACTCCTCCAAGATCTCGGAGCAGGCGGCGACGCACTCGTCGCAGATAAAGATGTTGGTAGGGCCCTTTACAAGACGGCGAACCTGCCCCTGCTCTTTTCCGCAGAAGGAGCAGCGGATAGGGTTGCCGTTCTCGTCAAAGTTGTCCTGCATGTTACCGGCCATCCTAGGCGTCCTTCGCGGCGAGGTCGCGCGAGGTGACGATACGGTCGATCAGACCGTAGTCGAGGGCCTCGGCAGCGGTCAGGTAGTTGTCGCGCTCGGTATCGGCCTGGACCTTCTCGATGGGCTGGCCCGAGGCATCGGACAGGATCTGGTTGAGCTCGCGACGGGTCTTCTTGATCTCCTCGGCCACGATCTCAATCTCGGTCTGCTGGCCCTGGGCACCGCCGCTGGGCTGGTGAATCATGACCTTGGAATGCGGCAGGCAGAAGCGCTTGCCCTTGGCGCCGGCCGAAAGCAGCACCGCGGCCATAGACGCGGCCATACCGACACAAATGGTGGAGACCTGCGGCTTGATGAAGTTCATGGTGTCAAGAATTGCCAGGCCAGAGTAGACCTCGCCACCGGGCGAATTGATGTAGAGCGAGATATCCTTCTCGGCATCCTGGCTCTCAAGATGCAGCAGCTGGGCAACGACCAGGTTGGCGCTGACGGAGTTGATCTCCTCGCCCAAGAAGATGATGCGGTCGTTGAGCAGGCGCGAATAGATATCGTAGCTGCGCTCGCCGCGCGGCGTCTGCTCGATAACGTATGGCACGAGGGCGGAATCGAACTTAGCGATCATACGCATCTCCATTTCTCTCTTGCGGACCAAATTGGTTCTAGATAAACGTACGGTGCCCGCATGCTATGCATTGGCTGGCACCGTACGAAGCAACCGGATAACCGGTGTATAACTTTACCCCATCACGGGCGCACGCAAGCGCTCGCGGGCAAGGTGGCGAGAATTACTCGGCGTCCTTGGCGGTCTCGTCGACCTCGGTCACCTTGGCGTTCTCGACCAGGTGGTCGACGGCCTTGGAGCGACGGATGGACTCGCGGACGGCAGGCATGCGGCCATCGGCGATGAACTCAGCCTTAGAAGCCTCGACGTCCTTGACGCCGGCCTTCTCGAACTCGGCGTTGATGTCGTCCTCGGTGACCTCGATCTTGAGCTCACGGGCGAGGGCGTCGAGAGCCAGAGACTCACGGGCGACGTCGTTGGCCTGCTTGTGCAGGTCGCCGATGAACTGCTCCATGGTCAGGCCGGAAGCGGGCAGCCAGGTGTCCAGCGTCATGCCGCGGGCAGCGAGGTTGGACAGGAAGTTCTGGCCAAGCTCCTCAAAGACGGACTGCTCGTAGTCGGCGTCCATCTCCTCGAGCTGCAGGCGCTCGGCGAGAGCGGAGACGCAACGGTTCTCCTTCTCGGCCGGGAGGCGGGAAGCCTTGTCCTGCTCGATCTCGATCTTGATGGCGTCGCGCATGGCGTCGATGCTGTCGAAGCCAAAGTCGGACTTGACGAGCTCGTCGGTGAGCTCGGGGGTGTTGCGGACCTTGATGCCCTTGACGGTGACCTCGACGGTGTGGGTCTCGGCCTCCTCGCCCTCCTCGACCTCGTCGGTCCAGGTGACGGTCTTGACGTCGTCAACGTTGGCACCGATCAGGGCCTCGTTGAACTCCTCGGGGTTGCTGTCGCTACCGGCGATGAGCATGCGGCCCTCGGCAGCGAAGTTGTCGGCGTTCTCGACGGCCTTGAGGTCGACGGTGACGTAGTCCTCGGCCTCGACGGCGCGACCCTCGACGTCCTCGAAGGTGGCACGGTAGTTGAGGAGCATCTCGACCTGGTTGTTGATCTCGGACTCGGTGACCTCCGCAGGGGGCATCTCGATCTCGACAGCGTCGAAGGAGGAGAGCTCAGCGGCGGGACGCAGGGAGAACTCGACGGTGTAGGTGTAGTCCTCGTGATCCTTGGCGAGGTCGAGCTCCTTGTAGTCACCGTTCTTGGTGGGGACGATGTCCAGCTCGTTGAGGACGGCGGGCTCGTTGGCGGCGATCAGGTCGTTGGTGGCCTGAGCGAGGGTAGCCTCGGCGCCAAGAGCGGAGTCGATGACCGGACGGGGGGCCTTACCGGCGCGGAAGCCCGGGAAGCGGTACTTCTTGGCGGTGTCCTTGTAGGCCTTCTTGATCGCGGCGTCGACGTCGGC